>JAEYNI010000012.1 GCA_023412635.1 Bacillota bacterium | reverse complement strand
TTCTGAAGGTATCTGAAAACGGTACATAAACCGCACCTATGGCAGTGCCGGCTACCATTACAATCAGTAAAACAATAAGCATTAACGGTATTATTCCAATTTTAATATTTGATTTTATCACCGGGGGCCTCCACGTCTATTTAAATAAATCTGGATATGCGGCTTTTGCCATATCCTCAATACCTAACACCGAGTATTGAGAGGTTGTAGTCATGTGATTGTAAGGTATTGTAATCAGTCTATTATTCTTAACTGCTTTTACCCCCGCAAGGGATTTATCTTCCCTGATGGACTTGGACAGTGAATCAAGGCTTATCTTACCGTCGTAATACCAGGAAGGCAGGCAGATTATATCCGGATTATATTTTACTATCATCTCTTTGGAAAGCTCGGGCCAGCCTGCCAACCCTTCCTTTGAGACGGGGTTGATAAGTCCTGCTCTAGTAACCACATCATCAAAATTAGTATCTTTACCACTTGTAGAACCCATCTCGCTGTAATCAACAATTGTCAGTCTCTGATCCTCCTTAAGTCCTGCAAGTTTATCCGATACAGCCTTAAGCTTCTGTTCCATCCAATTAACAATATCTTCAGCTTTTGCAGCATTGTTTGTTATATTCCCTAAGAGTCTGAGCAGTTCTTTCTGCTGATCAACATTTGTCAGTGTGTTTGTAACAAAAACATTTATATTTGCCTCTCTCAGCTGTTTAACAACATTGGCATCCTGCCAGGTGTCTACCAGCACTAGATCGGGCTGTAGCGCAATTATTCTTTCTGCATTAAAGTCAAGTCTTTGCCCCACACCTTTTGCAGCATCAGCTATATTTGAGACAACAGGGTCATCAACATAATAGGTCATCGCAGCAATTTCGTTTTTTTCAACCATTGACATAAGCATTTCACATATTCCCAGTGGAAGTGAAACAATTTTGACAGGCTTTGCCTTTATCGTTACCGATGTTCCGTTTGCATCATTCAAGGTTAATGGGTAGGCTGTTTCCTTATTATCAGAAACGGTCTGTGTTGGCCCCCCCTCAGCTGTTTGTCCCAACGTTTCAGTTCCAACCGAGACTGGGGTAGAAGTATCGGCTGAGCTTCCTGCCGATGGCGCACCTTGTTGCCCGCAAGCTGTAAATAATCCTATTGTTAGTATCATAATAAGTAATAATGATAGTATTTTTCTTTTCATTCAAATGTCCTCCGATTCTTATTTTTTTCTAATGGATATGAATAAATACCCATAAAAAGGTTTCAACAAAAACACATAATTCAATAAAAAACCCCTTAAACACGTGTGGTGTTCAAGGGGCGATGTATATATCAGTAAGTACAGTATCACTGGAGTGCAGCATTATCTGGCTGATATTGAACCTTTATACAGGAACCATGTAATATCCGGCTATAAGGCTTAATTTCACTCCAATGAATTTTATAACTGTATAAAACTATACAGTATAAAATTGACAATCACCTCCCCTATCTCTCGTAGAGTCATAGTGTCTGAGAATGGGTTTAACCATCCCCTGGATACAAACAGGTATTCTGACTCAGGCATCATTACTCTCTAAACCTTCCCAGTTCTACAACCAGTGGCATTCATAGAGAATTCTTCCAATACAGCGGCGGGACCGTGCAGGGTTCTAACCTGCTTCCCATATCTGCACCCAAATATTCAATTTTCAAGTTATCCCAATTAAATTTAGCCTATTAATGACTAATTTAAATGAATATCAGTTGTTATAACGATAATAATACATAAAAATTTCATTGTCAAACTAATTTCCTATTTTGCTATATCTCTGAAAAAGCTTTTACCTGGAAAAATGTTCTCAATTTCAAAAACTTCTGAAATGGTACTTGCCAGGTCTGCAAAGCTTTGTCTGGTTCCAAGGTTAACATCCTGCTTTATATTTTTTCCATATAGAAGTACGGGTACATGTTCTCTTGAGTGGTCTGTACTTGGAGTTGTCGGATCGCAGCCGTGGTCAGCCGTTATTATCAGAAGATCCTCCTCCCTCATCGTTGCGATAATTTCCGGGAGTCTTGCATCAAATTCCTCCAAAGCCTGCTTATAACCCTCAGGATTATTTCTATGCCCGAAAACCATATCGAAGTCCACAAGGTTTGTGAAAATAAGTCCTTTATTGTCTTCCCTCATATATTTCAAGGTCACATCCACACCGTCCATATTACTCTTGGTATGTTCGGCCAGAGTAATTCCCCTGCCCGAGAAAATATCCTCAATCTTTCCTACTGCAATAACCTCGAGCCCTTTTTGCTTGAGTTTATCAAGTATTGTGTCAGAGGTTGGCTCAGCAGAAAAATCTCTTCTATTTGAAGTTCGTGAGAAATTGCCAGGCTGTCCTGTAAACGGGCGGGCGATAACTCTACCCACCATATTTTCTCCCTGTAGCATTTCTCTAGCAATCTGACATATTTTATATAACTCTTCTATAGGAACAATCTCTTCATGTGCAGCAATCTGAAAAACGCTGTCGGCAGAGGTGTAAACAATTAGCTTTCCTGTCTTCATATGCTCTTCGCCGAATTCTTTTATTATTTCTGTACCAGAAGCCACACAATTACCCAATATACCTCGTCCGGTCAGTTGTTCAAATTGAATCAGCAGCTCCTTTGAAAAACCGTCAGGGTAGGTAGGAAATGGATATTCCAACTGAAGACCTGCTATTTCCCAATGCCCGGTAATAGTATCCTTACCTTTTGATACTTCTGCCATTCTCCCATAGCTTCCTGTGATATCCTGGGGAACAGGCAGATAGTCCACCCCGTCAATTTTACCTAACCCCATACGTACCATATTCGGCAGGTTAATCCCGTCGCAGCTGCCTGCTATATTTCCCAGAGTGTTGCTGCCGGCATCTCCGTATTCCGGAGCATCTGGCAGTTCGCCTATTCCCACGCTGTCCAGTATAATAAGAATAACTCTATTTATATTTTTCATATCTCGACCTCCATAACTAGCAAATTTTCAATAGTATCATACATTTTTATTATACCAATTTAACACAGTTTTAAACCTAATTACAATAAACAAACGGTGAAACTTTTGTTTTTTTGCTAAATTAATTTTTTATTATTATACAAATTGTATACCATTTAAATACTAATTTATGATATAGTCTTATTGATAGTTTATAATATATAAAATTCTTTTGTTTTTAGAAAGGTACATATAAATGAATAGCAAATATCGTCTTTTCAAGCATACTTTTATTGTATTGGGTATAATGTGCTGTATTCTGCTGGGAAGTTCATCAATTATATATGCTTTTAACGATTTTAATACTTCTGAAGTTTCTTCGACCCCCGGGTCTGAATATGCAGCAGCCAGTACAACTGTTGCAGAAGGACAACTCCAGAGCGCAGATCCCTCTTCATCTGTAGAGCCGTCTTCGTCATCTGTAGACCCGTCTTTGTCATCTGCAGAACCGTCTTCTTCAGATGAAAGTACAAAAACAAACGCACCATCCAATGAGAAAACACCAGCAGAACCCGACTTACAATCTCCGTCCCAGTCAGATTCCGGCAGCAAGTCAGAAAACAAAACCGATACTGGAACAGTTCCTGCTTCAGTTACCATTTCTGCCGTTGGAGATATTATGGCTCACCAGGGTAACCTGAATAACGCATACTCTCCGAAAACGGGCACCTATGATTTTACCGGTTTTCTTGAATATGTTAAGCCCTATCTCTCAAAAGCAGATTTGACAATAGGAAATTTCGAAACAGTTACAGCTGGCCCAAAAACAGGCTATACAAGCTACCCGAGCTTCAATACTCCAGATGACATACTCACAGCCTTATCGGGAGCAGGCTTTGATATATTATCAACAGCTAATAACCACTGTCTGGACAGGGGCATAACAGGATTATCCCGCACCATTCAAATGATTAACAAAAATAATATGATAAATGTCGGAAGTTCAACCAATGGCAGCAATAAATATGTCATCAAAGAGGTTAATGGAATAAGGCTTGGTATTCTTGCTTATTCTGGTATATTTAACGGATTGGACAGTAAACTCAGTACTGAACAGAAAAACACCTATATAAGTCCTATTAATGAGCAACAGATGCAAAAGGATATAAAAGCTGCCAAGGATGCTGAAGCAGATGCAGTAATTGTCATTGTACATTGGGGAACTGAGTATCAGAGAGAACCCAATTACACCCAAAAGGCGTTAGCTAAGAAGCTTATATCCTGGGGTGCCGATATCATTCTCGGCTCTCATCCTCATGTTATTCAAAAGTCTGAAATTATAAAAGTTAATGGACGGAATAAATATATTATCTATTCAATGGGAAACTTTATTTCTGGATATAGAAGAGTGGATAAAGCAAACAGGCCAAATAAAGTGTTTACCGAAGATGGTGTGATTGTAAACCTTCAGTTGGAAAAGGCTCCTGATAAGGGTGTAATAATAAAGGATGTAGATTATGTCCCTACCTGGGTAGATAAATATTATGCGAATAACAGACCAGTGTTTAAAATTATCCCTATCCCTGATATCAATAATATCTCAGGAAAATATATAACAGATTATAACAGGCCGTTTGTCAAGCAATCCTATAAAAATACCATGGGGATAATGGCGAAAATAAAGTAGAATAATATTATATGTATAGCTCGATCGTCTATCGATAACTTGGGCCTTCTCTGAAAAGAAGTAGATTAAATAATTGCAGGTAGAAAGGAATGCTGTGCAAGTTAATGCTTAAGAGTGTTTTAAACAATAATACTAAAAATATTAGAGCCGCCTTTAATGATAAACAATATAGAAAGCTATTCAGTATAATTATTCTTTTTATTATTATTAATAGCATAAAACTAACATTATATAATTACTTCCTGATCCCTCAGGCTACAAAAGATTTACTCATTTACAAATTCGAGTTCAGTCTGTTGTGCAGTATTATAGTATTTGCCATAGTTCTCAGCTTCAAATCCAGGTATGTTTTTTTAATTGTAATGATAGCTCAAGGGATTTATTGCTTTACAAACATATCCTACTTTTTGTATTATCACAGCTATCTTCATTTTTTACAGTGGATATCCCTGTTTAAAGAGGCGCTTATTTCTGCAACTCATTTAGCAAACCCCAAAAGCATGCAGCTTCTGGTGGTTTTTATTGACGCGCCTCTGGCTCTATTTATTTTCTTCAAATACTTCAAAAAGGAGAACAGGAAGCATTCACTCCCCATATTAAAGTATGGTGTACTCGCTCTTTCTCTAATTATACTTATATCTGTAGAGATCAATAACTATTATTCCAACAGATCAATAGTCCAGTATATGGATGACAGGTATACAGGTGAAACGGAAATTGTCGAGAGGTATGGAACACTTGCAAACAGTGCGGTAAATATCATAAAAAACTATAGTGAAACAAAGCTTATTGAACAAATAAATTATGGTAAATTACAAACAGGAGGTAATGAGATCGACACAGAAAAAGCTTCCGGCTCTCCAGCAATTTATTCCAGTAAGCCAAACTTTGTAATCATTCAGGTTGAATCCATGGATTCAAATATCATACGTCAAAAGTATAAAAATTCGTATGTAATGCCTTACTTAAATGAATTAATAAATAACTGTATTTATTATCCGTATACATTAAGTTATCATCAGGGCGGAGGTACCTCCGATACTGAGTTTTCGGTTATAAACAGTATAGAACCACTGGATTCCTTCCCTGCCATCAAACTAACCTCATACAAATATCCGAATTCAGTGATAACAAAGCTTTCAAAAGCATCTTATAATACCATGGCCTTCCATGGTAATGTAGGAACCTTTTATAACAGAAATATTGCCCTTTCAAAAATGGGTTTTAAAAAGTTTTATGACATAAGCTCAATGAATTATGAAGACGTGGGCTGGGGTGCTCCTGATGACAAAGTATTTTCCTTTGCCTTCGATAAATTGAATAAAACAGAAGAGCCCTTTCTTTCATACATTATAACCATGACAAGCCATGGGCCCTTTGAAAGTGCTAGAGAATATTACAATAATCCGTTATATGATGATATCGAAAATGAGCTGGTAAGAAATTACTTTAATTCCTTCAGCTATGTAGATGAGTCAATAAAAAATCATGTGACCGAGGTAAAAAAGAAATTTCCGAATACTTATGTAATAATTTACGGAGATCATACCCCTAATATAAATTCAACTGAGTTTGCACAGGCGTCTTTTATAGACAAAGACAAATATTTCGAATTTGTACCGTTGTTTATTATTACACCTGATAATCAAAAGTACTTGGAAAACAAGGTCGTGGCATCCTTTCTTGATATATCTCCAACCATACTCGAGGCCTCCGGCATTAATTATAAAGTATACTCAGATGGCACAAATCTTCTGGATAGGGATATGAACCCTTTAAATATACCTTTAAAGGGAGCGTCCTTTGACAGAGCCTGGCTATACGAAAAAATATCGACTTATGAATATACCGAAGCTGAGCCCTTATGGAAAAAATATCTGCCTTCCTTTATTTCCCCAAACCTAATTGAGAGGCATAGGAAGTAAAGACGTTATTTATTTGTAATCTTACTAACATTCTTTATTATGATTGAGATTGAGCCATCAGGATTATTATAGAACTCTATCATCTCCCTGTTATCGTAATAGCTGAGAGGAAAATTAATTTCAATACCTGTGTCGGTCTTTATTTTATGGGTTTTAAATTTCTTCTCGGCGATTTTCTCAGGAATTTCAATTGCTTCATCCTTGAGTCCGGCTTTCTGGATCTCCTGAATATATTCTTCTCTGACAGCCAGGTTTGTTTCAAAGATTTCTTCGGCTATAGCTTCAACCCTTATTTCCTTGTTCTCCTCAATGCTGTCTGACACTACCTTCTTAAGCTTGGCCACCTTGTCAAAATCTTCATCGTAGTATTTCTTATTGATTTTCTTTGTAACGTTGTCAATTATTTTCAGTTTTTGATTATCCGACAGGTCAGTGGAACAATTGAAAATATATTGAGATAAATAGTATTCCTTTGCTCCATTGATTTCATAGAGTTTTTCCAAAAGCTTAAGTTGTCCTGTTTCCATACTTATCAAAACTGCTTCGTCCACCTTTTGTCCGTCAGAGGGAAGAAGGGTTTTATGTCTGATTATTGAGTTGCTTGCCCCCTCCTCCTGTTGATTTACATAGTGGGTAAATCCAGTTTTATAGTTTAGCTTTAATATACCCAGATGTTGTTCGTTATTTATGTAACACAGGCAGCATATGAGATCGGCTGGCGTAATATCAACATTTTTTAGCATTATATCAAATAACATACCGCCTAAAGCGCTGCTGGCCTCCAAAAAGCAGCCTTCATCATTTTTTACAGCAGCACAAATATCCCGTGCAGGATTAGCCTCTCCAACAAACTGAGCCTTCTTCAAGTTAGTGTCTTCGAGTATTTTAGCTATATGTTTCTCAAGGAATTCAGAAATCTCTCCATCCAGTTCCAGTTCTCTGTTTGAAAAAACCGGGAAGTTAATACTTGTGTCCAAAATATGCAGTACTGCCTTTTTTATGTGAATATCATACTCCATTCGAAAATACACCTCATCCAATTGATTAACATTTAGAATAAAGATTAATCCAGTATTGCTTCCGTTTAAGATTATATCTATTACTTCTGTGACCATCCCCTATTATAACACATATGTTTAAATAAATTTTTTCGTCTAGAAAAATTTATTTCTCTTAATGTTTCAACGGGACAAAATACCTGTACATTTGTACACTATTTGATATAATAAAATCGAAAACATAGAAACATCATTTTAATTTTATCCATGCAGTAGGGAGGAAATATCTTGTTCAAAAAACTCAAATCATCATATTTTATAATAAAAGCTAATAAGGCCTATGCAAGCGGGGATAACACCGGGGTTCTAAACTGGCTTGAACGGGCATATAAAACCGGCGCTGCCAAATCAAACGTCGTGACAACATATGGGTATATGCTTCTTAAAAGCGGTAAATTGGAAGAGGCAATGAAAATTTTTGAAGAACATATGCGATCCCCAAAAATCTCTAACAACGAGCTATATGACGTTCAGGCAAATTATGCTCTTGGCCTTTGGAAACAGGGTAAGCTTGATGAAGCTATCACATTGCTGGAAAAAGTAATTTCCAAGTACAAAAATACAAATATTTATGGTAGTCTTGGGTATTTATATAATCTAAAAGGAGACCTTGAAAAGGCATTGAGTTTTAATCTTGAAGCCCTTGATTATAATAGTTCGGGTGCTGTAATAGTTGATAATCTGGGACAGACCTATTTTCTTCTGGGAGACCAGGATAAAGCAATAGAAACCTTTAAAAAACTTATGGAGCTTAACCCTAAATTCCCCGAAGCCTATTATGATTATGCACTCGTACTTGATAAACAGGGAGATACGGAAAAATCCATTGAAATGCTGAAAAAAGCTCAGGAGTTTAAAACAAATTACCTTTCTGTGATTGCAAAAGAGGATATAGATTCAAAGCTTACCGAACTGCAAGCCCGGTAAGTATTTTAACCGAACCGGACTGACAGTCGTATATGTGCTGTCAGTCCGATTCAATTATCAACAGTTTTATAAACTATTATTTTAAAACTATTATTTTAAAACTATTATTAGAAAGTATTTTAGAAAGCAAAGTCCAGTAGTGATTCCAGTATTTTTTCATGACCCTTTTCATTGGGATGAATTCCATCGGCACAAAATTGTGAGCTGTAATTAAAGCTTACCAAAAACCTTTCTCTTACATTTATCAAACTGCAGCTGTATTGTCTTGCAGCCCACTCAACAGCATTATTATAAGCCTCCTGCCAGCGATATATCCTTGATACATCACCAAGAAACCGAAGTATGTTATCCTTGTTCAGTCCTCTTGAAAGCCAGTTAAAATACCTTTCAGGCTCCAGGGGAGGAAGATTCATAAGTATCGGTGTTACACCCTTATCCTTGAATAAGGTTATCATATTCTGAAGTGAATTCTTAAAGGCTTCTATAGTAGTCTTCGGCTGATGCTCGAACTCAGGTGAACCCGATACCTCTGCCCAGTTATAATCGCAGTCATTTCCTCCAAATTCCAATATAACAATATCATTCTTGTCCAAAGACTGTTTTTCCATGGAACTGACCATTCTATTAAGTGCCTTGGTAGAGGTCATTCCGAAATATGCATTATTTTTAAGTGAACAGCCGGTTATCTGGGCAAAACTGTTTACACTGCTGTTTTTCAGTACCTTATACCTACCGTCTTGTTCATCAAGAATTACTCCCTTCAAAATTGAATCTCCCCATACAGTAATTCTTTTACTGTTTAATTTCATCAACGCAATCACCTTCCATTCACCAAATCTATATCTTATTGTTTCCTTCCGAAGATTTAAATATAATATTAAATCAGCACTGTGTTATTTTTTGTAATTATTTGTTTTAATATGTAATAATACTTACAATAATACACAGCTAAAAAGCATATCATCTAGTTTCGATTACTATGTTACACGTTATCGCCCATGTTGTCAATGTTTATTAATAACTACATTGTAAAATCAACTTTATATGCTATACTTAAAACATATAAAAATTGGAGGTTAACTTGAGTACAGATAAGAATACAGAAAAATTTGATATGCTTAGACAGGATTTATCCGATTTCTCAGCTGATCTGAGCACTTTCAAAACCGAAAGTTGGAATCAGTTTCCTGGTATAGATTTGTATATGGATCAGGTTATAACTTATCTTGATCGGCTTTTGAAACTTTTTGATACTGATGCCTCAGGTAAGGTAATAACCTCAAGCATGGTAAACAATTATGTTAAAGAGGGCTATCTTAAGCGTCCGGTCAATAAAAAGTACGATAGAGTTCATCTTGTGACTCTTTATATTATGTCAATGCTTAAACCAATTTTGCCTATACCGCTTATAGCAGGCTCCTTAAGTAATCTAGCCGATGAAGCGAAATATCATATTTTTTTTGAGGAACTGGCAAAGCTTCAGGATGAAGCCTTTAGTAAAGTATCTAATATGCTTTCTGCCAATATTGAACAATTATCTGATGAAGATTATGAAACCTCTCTGCGTTTATTTGCACTTCAGCTTACCAGTGAAGCAAATGCCCGCAAAATTGTCGCAGAGAAGATTCTCCGTTCTCTGAATAAAGACACGTCAAAGAGTTCGGATAAAGAGAAAAGCAAGTAATATTAACATAATTGGCAAATATATATTATTACCGGACATACACTATCACCTCATCAGGTCAATATACTGACCTAGTGAGGTGATTTATCAGTGGTTAGTTTTATATCCATATTTCTACTATGTTTAGCACCAAATCTTGATAATATGGTTATCGGCCTTGCCTATGGATCAAGAAAAATAAAGGTCCCCTTTAGGTCAAATTTCGCAATTGCTTTATTTTCAGGAATTGCAACTCTTCTGTCTAGTCTGTTGGGAAGCGCTCTTTCCAATTACATTCCAAGCTTTTATGGCAATATTATCGGCGGTTCAATAGTGTGTTTCATAGGTCTATATACAATAATCAGCTATTATTTTAATAAAAAAAAGAATAACACTAAAATGGGATATCAAACTTCTCATCAATACATTGGAGAATTACGAGCTGTTATGGATAATCCAAGTCTTGCAGATAGAGATTATTCTGGAGATATCTCACTGAAGGAATCGGTACTCCTTGGTATAGCGTTGGCTGTAAACTGTCTGGGGACAGGATTCGGTGCTGGTATGACGGGAGTAAATATTGGTGTATTGACTCTCGCAGTGATAGTATTTAGTATTGCAACAATATCTCTCGGTGAAGTTATAGGAAGACGATGGGCAGCCAAATTTCTCGGAGACCAGGCAACAGTCATCTCAGGCTTACTGCTTATTGCCGTAGGGATATATCAGATTTCTCAT
The DNA here is from genome assembly GCA_023412635.1 of Bacillota bacterium. GTDB lineage: Bacteria > Bacillota > Clostridia > Acetivibrionales > DSM-1351 > Ruminiclostridium. The sequence goes on along the minus strand of JAEYNI010000012.1, from coordinate 123 downwards.
TAAGCAGCTGCTTTGTGTGCAACCCATTGTTTAAAGCTGGTACGGGAAAAACTGATATTTATTTTTGTAACTGCTCTATTTTTACTCATTATGCTTTGCATTCTTTAACATATAGCTTTACAA
>JAEYNI010000363.1 GCA_023412635.1 Bacillota bacterium | reverse complement strand
GAAATTAAACTACAAAACGTTTGATTTCATCACAGAAGTTTCCGCAATCATCAACCTGAATCTCTACTCTTATTGGTTTGCTTAAATCAAGGCTGAAAATGCCCATTATTGACTTTGCATCAACAATGTAACGGCCTGATGACAAATCAACATCAAAATCATACTTGTTAACGATATTAACGAAATCTTTTACATCATTAATTGATTTTAAAGAAATATCAAATGCTTTCATATTATCCATCCTCCTTATAAAAGGTAAAAATCAGAATTTCTAAATTTATACTTTAATATTATCTTCTTTTTTTATTTTAGTCAATCGAGATGTTGAAATAGAAGGAAATGATTATTGCTTAAAAAGCCCAAAAGCCATAAAAATCAGGCGTTTCCGTGGCTGTTGTGCATATTCTACAAACTTTTCCCGTTGTTTTCATTCAATAATATCACTAAATTTAAGCTTTTAAGCTTACAACAATTACAATGCTAATATATAATAAGTGAATGGGCAACATAATATTCAGAAAGTAGGTATATATGAAGACAGTAGCATTTTACACTCTGGGTTGTAAGGTAAATCAATATGAGTCGGAAGCCGTCTCTTCAATATTCTCAAAAAACGGCTATGAGGTGGTTCCCTTTGATCAGAGTGCGGATATTTATATAATTAACACTTGTACAGTAACCAACCTGAGTGACAGGAAATCCCGTCAAGCCATCAGAAAGGCAAAGAAGACCAACCCGGATTCTATTGTAACCGTTATGGGCTGCTATGCTCAAACCTCCTCGGAAGAAATCCTGAAAATACCTGGTGTCAGTCTTGTAATCGGCACAAAGGACAGAAACAGCATATTGGACTACATTAAAAGGCTTGAAGAGGGTGAATGCAGAATAAATGCTGTGGACAACATTATGACTTCGAGGAGCTTTGAAGAGCTTAAAGTAAACACTTACAAGGAGAGAACAAGGGCGTATCTTAAAATACAGGAGGGGTGCAGTCAGTTCTGTTCTTACTGCATCATACCTTATGCAAGGGGACCCATCAGGAGCAGAAAGCCGGAGGATATAATAGGTGAAGTCAGAGAGTTGTCACAGAACGGTTATACTGAAATCGTACTTACAGGTATTCATCTTGCCTCCTACGGAAAAGACCTGAAAACAACAGATTTGCTTGACATAATTAAAAAATTGAATGAGATTGAAGGTATTCAGCGCATAAGACTTGGCTCCATAGAGCCAACTACCATAACCGAGGATTTTGTTTTGGCAGCTGCTGAAATGCCAAAGCTTTGCCCCCACTATCATCTTTCTTTACAGAGCGGCTGCGATGCAACCCTTAGAGCCATGAACAGAAAGTATACAGCTGAAGAGTACAACAAAAGCGTTGAACTGCTTAAGAAGCATATTCCTGATGTTGCTATAACAACAGATATTATGGTTGGATTTCCGGGAGAAACCGAAGAGGATTTCTTAAGCTCTATGGACTTTGCCGATAAAATTGGATTCTCAAAAATCCATGTGTTCAAGTATTCACCCAGAAAGGGAACTCCTGCCGCCGAGTCTTCAGATCAAATTACTCCGGAAATAAAGGAGGCAAGAAGTGAAAAAATGCTTGCACTATCCGACAGGCTTGAAGAACAGTATCTTGGCAGGTTTATAGATAGGGAAATGGATGTTCTGTATGAACAGGCACTGGTTGATAAAAAGGGTTATATTGAGGGCCTTACAAGTAATTATATCAGAGTCGCTGCCGAAGGGACTGAAGATATGACAGGCAAAATTGTAAAGACAAAATTATTAAAAATTAGCGGAAGCCTGTTTGAAGGAAATATTCTATGGTAAATATGACTTAGTAGCCCTTGTATATCAAGAATATATGGAAATAAATTACCACTGCTGCTACACTGGAAGTAAAAGTGTTGCAAAAGATTTTAGGATATATTAGTATTAATATATAGCGTTTTACTACACCAAATAAAATGTAGACACTGAGGCATACAAAAGCGTAAAAATAGAGACTATAGCTGCACAGGAAGGTGATTGAATGGGCATTAATGAGACTATGATGTTTAATGTAGACAAGGAAAAGGATAATGAGGCTAAAGAGATTTTGATATCTGTTTATCAGGCTCTTAAGGAAAAAGGCTATAATCCTATAAACCAAATGGTTGGATATATTTTATCCGGTGATCCTACTTACATCACAAACTATAAAAACGCAAGAAGTATTATCCGCAGATTGGAAAGAGACGAGCTGCTGGAGGAAGTCTTGAAATTTTACCTGGAAAGCAATAATCAATAATGATACTTAACAAATATTATTGAGTTTTTATGGCACTCTATAAACAGGAGTGCCTATTAATTTATATTGATTTTAGTGCAACATTTCGACAGAATTAGTACTATTTTTGACCTGCGCACAATTAACCTCCTTTATTCGCCCCATTGCGGATATGGGAGTGTACGAATTTCATTACATGGGGCTCATGGAGGTTAATATATGAGAATATTAGGAATAGATTACGGGGATTCTAGAATAGGGGTTGCTGTCAGTGACCCTATGGGTTGGACGGCACAAGGGCTTGAAACGGTAAAAAGCAAGGACAGCTTAAAGAAGGCCCTTGAGAGGATAAGTGAGATAATTAAGCAGTACGAAATTAAAGATATTGTTATAGGCTATCCTTTGAACATGAATGGGACTGCAGGTCCTCGAACCGAACGAACAGAGGCATTTATAAAAAAACTGTTAGAACTTGGTGATTTCAATATTATTAAGTGGGATGAAAGGCTTACCACTGTTTCGGCACACAGGGCCATGAATGAATTGGGTGTTAAGGCTTCAAACAAAAAGAATATTGTAGATACTATGTCCGCTGTTTTTATCCTTCAGGGATATTTGGACAGGCAAAGCAAAAAATAATGGAAATTTTATTTTGAACCTTAGGTTATAAAACTTAATATTGGAAATCCAGTACAATTGTGATATTATTAAATCGATAATTTTAAGCATAATATTAAATTATTGATTTTAGTAAATATATTAATTTGATTTTATTGGGAGGAAATAGATTATGAGCAATATGGATGAAGAAAGAGATGATATTGTAGTATTGGTGGGAGAAGATGGAGAAGAAGTCGAATTCGAACACATTGATACAATTGAAATGAATGGGAATGAGTATGTTGTTCTGATTCCTGTTGAAGAACAGGAAAATGAAGAAGTTGAAGAAGTGGTTATCCTCAAAGTCGATCATAGCGATGATGGTGAAGACTCCTTTGTGACAATTGATGACGAAGATGAGTTAAATAACGTTTTCGAAGAATTCAAAACAAGAATGGAAGAGGAATACGATTTCGAAGAATAGTAATTAGCCTTACAGCCTCCAAATTTGATGAAAGCATCGGTTTGGAGGTTTTTAATCATATATAATCGATTTAGTATCAAATCATCAAATAATATCTAAACTAATAGCTGAATCAAAAGCTGACCTATAGATTATTTCTATTAATTATAAAATAAAAAGATAATTCATTATATTTCCTAGTTTATAGGAGGTAATACAAAATGATACCTTATCTATAATTGAGGATATTTTCACCAGTTTTATTGAATAATGTAATAATTTTTGTTATAATATTAACGAATATTGTTAATATTATAACAATTAACTTACACATTTTTTAAGGGGGGTCAAAATTAATGAGTCAAAATGAGTGCTGCTGCGGATGTGCAGACGAAAACAGCAAAAAACTCGCCGAAATTATTGCGAAATATAAGGAAACCAGAGGTGCTCTTATTCCTGTTTTGCATGA
>JAEYNI010000356.1 GCA_023412635.1 Bacillota bacterium | reverse complement strand
ATAAAAATTAAGTTCGGTTTAGAGGTTTGTTATTTTGAGGAGTCTGAGCAATTGATCGGAGATATACTGAATGAGTATTCTTTTGACTTTAATGTGGGCTCGGTGCATTGGGTTGATGGATTCGGCTTCGACCATAAAAAAGAGCTTTGGGATACCATTAATGTTGACAGGGTATATGCCAGATACTACGAGATTATGGGTAAACTGATTGAGAGTAGACTTTTCAATGGCGTAGCCCATCCCGACAGTATCAAAGCTTTTGGTCATAAAGCTACTTATTCATTAGAAGCTAGCTATAGGAAAATAGCTGAGCTTCTTGTTCGGAACAATATGTATGCCGAACAGAGCGGAGGCCTGAAGCTGAACTATAGTAGGGACTGCGAACTGGGGATGAATCCTCTAATGCTTAAAGTTTTCAAGGAGCAGGATGTAAAAATACTGACAGCTTCCGACGCTCACAGTCCAACCGATGTAGGAGCAAATATACCTGAACTCCATAAGATATTAGTGGATTAATTGGTTAAGGAGTATAATGAACGATTTTATCGAAATAATACTATTTGCTACATATGGTGAACGTGCCCCTGAATATAATGATAATCTACCGCTTGCCATGGAAATGTTTCAGAAGAATTCTCCTAAAGGCATGTGTGTAAAGTGCTTGGGGAGCGGAGTCGTCAAGAGGATAGATGAAGAGAAGCTTTTTGGGGATCTGTCCGTAAAAATAGAGGAGGTTTGTCTCGGAGTAGGAAAACGTGGTTCAACAAGAAGAATGTTGGACAGTTTCTGTAAATATTACGGACTGTCACTTCAGAACACCTTGGATACATTAACCCCAGAACAGCTTAATGCTTTAAAATACGGTGATGGCGGTAAACATTCCTTTGTGGGATTTGTTCCCTGGATTACTCATGTCACAAATGGAGTTTTCAGTGCTGAAAGCAGGCTGGAATATCTTCTTACCGAAGCAGGTTATATGTGCAAAACTGCCTGTCCCAAATGCAAAGCGACAGGTCTCGGTGAACAGGCCATTTATACCACTGTTGCAGGCTGTAACATATCTCAGCTTGAGAATATGTATATAAAGGATTTATATAATTTCTTTTCTGAAAGATTCAGTGAAAAACCTGGTGAATTATATAGGGAATTACTGACCAAGCTCGGATGCATGGTTGACGTAGGGCTTCATCATCTGTCGCTGTCACGTCCTGTTCCCACACTTTCCGGGGGCGAAATCCAGCGGCTTTTCCTGGCCTCATACATAATAGCTCAAATGGACTCAATAATTTTTATTTTTGATGAGCCTACAATAGGATTGCATGAAATTGAAAAGCAAAAGCTTATAGAGATTATCAAGAATCTGGTTAATAGAGGTAACACTGTTGTAGCTGTTGAACATGACGAGAATTTCATGAGGTGTGCAGATTATATAGTCGACTTGGGCCCCAATGCAGGAAGTTATGGAGGAGAGCGTATTTTTCAGGGAAGTTTTGATGAATTCTTAAATTGTGATAATTCCAAGACCTCTCCATATCTGACGAAAAGCAGAAAGCAATTGCCGAAATCAAGTTTTAAGTCCCTTGATAAGAACAATATTCTGACTATAGAAAATGCTAATCTGCATAACTTGCGTAATGTTACTGTAGATATACCTCTGGGCCTTATGGTTGGTGTTGCCGGTGTATCAGGCAGTGGAAAATCCAGCCTTATTTCCGATACCTTGGTTCCAAAATTAAAAGAGCTGATGAAATCAAAATGTATTATTGATGAGTCTGAAGATATGGGAATTGAATCAGTGGGGGTATTAGCTGAAGAAAAGTCAGCTGTCAATATAAAGGGTGTAGAACATATAAAAAGATGTATTGTCATTGATCAGAAACCCATTGGTAGAAGCAAAACCTCCTGCCCGGCAACCTATACCGGAATATTTGACCGTGTACGTACTTTGTTTGCAAATACAGATGAAGCTATAAATAACGGGTACACTCCCGGGATGTTCTCTCTGAATTCGGAAGGTGGCTGTAAAGTCTGCAAGGGTGAGGGAACTGTCCATTATCATGTAGGGTTTGGCAATTTCATCTCCATAGACTGCGAAGCCTGCGGAGGAATGGGCTTTATACCCGAAGCTATGGAGGTTACTTTTGAGTGGAAAAATATAAGAGACATACTTGAAATGTCGGTAGATGAAGCTTCCGAGTTCTTCAACGGCAGAGATAAGGGTATAGAAGGAGTACTAAACACTCTTAAAAGGGTTGGGATGGGTTATATTAAGCTAGGACAGAAAACACCTACAATTTCAGGCGGCGAAAGCCAGAGAATAAAGCTGGCAAAAGAGCTTTCGAAAGGTCAAATAGCCAAAGACTCAGTATATATTCTGGATGAACCGACTACGGGATTGTCTTTTTCAGACAGTGAAAAACTTATGCATCTGATGCAGGAACTAGTTGACAGGGGTAATTCGGTAATTGTAACCGAACATGATCCCTATGTACTGTCAAATTGTGATTACATAATAGAAATGGGAGTTGGCGGAGGAAGCGACGGAGGAGATGTCATTGCAACAGGAACACCCAAAGAACTAAAAAATAACGTAAAGTCTATAATAGGCAGGTATATAAAATGAATACTGAACTTTTAAACAGTATTGACTTTTACATAAAACAAAAAAGGTATCGTCTTGTAAACAGTGTTCTTGTGTATCAAGATAATCGCCTGGTTTTTGAAAATTATTACAATAAGTTTGACTATAAAAGCAAGAACAATATTAAATCAATCTGGAAAAGCATACTATCAATTTGTACCGGTATTTGTCTTGACAAAGGTTGTTTTAAAAGCCTTGATGAGCCTATTTGCAATTATTTAAAGGAATTTGACCAAAATATTCATCCCTATCACAAGTTGATAACAATTCGTCACTTGCTGACAATGACTTCGGGTATTTATTGGAACGGAGGAATACATTATCATTGTCCAATGCTGGAACAGCTTTTTCGTTCAAGAAATTGGCTGGATCATATTGCTGACATAGCAATGTCAGATGTACCCGGTACCAGACATGTATATAAAGAATGGGATGTTATTTTATTATCTGCGTTACTAAAAAAGGTGTCGGGAATGAACACCTTTGACTTATGTAATAAGTTTCTCTATGGCCCTCTCGGCATCGAAAGCGGGATATGGCCCTCCAGCTCCTGCGGCATTGATTATACAATTATTAGTGGTAAAGAGGAAAATTCCGACCTTTCGGCAAGAGATCTTGCCAAGATAGGATTATTATTTTTAAACAGAGGAATATGGGAAGGCAACAGAATAATATCTGAGTCTTATATACAAGAAGCGACTACTCCCTCTCCACAGGACAGAAATTACGGATTTCTGTGGTGGCTGTTTGATGTAGGCTATGCCTGTAGAGGGTACGGTGGTCAGGAAATTAATATTATGCCGGACAATAACCTTGTAGCCGTTATACAAGCAAAACCAACCTCACAGAGCAAAAGTTATGGGGATATTTTTACAGAAATTATAAGGAGAGCATTTTAATTGCGTTTTAGGGTCCTCATGACCGAACAGACAGAAAGATAATCAAATACATAAAATATTTGAATGCAAAGGGAGTGTACCATTATGCAAATTGAATTAATAAAAGAAAATAACATACCTGAGTGTTTAACAAACAGAAATACTCCTGCTGCCAAATTTTATGAAAACAACAGTTTTAAAGAAATAGATGACATGATTCTGATGTTTAAGGGAGTCAGAGGGGATATAGTATGATAGATAAAATCTATAAAAACAAGAAGTTCGGTTTCCCTTTAATAACATTTATTCTTTTAATAACATGTTCGATTGTTACAATACCGACCTATTTCCAAAACGAATTGTGGTATATCTTTGCACTAAGAAGCGAGCCTTTTTATTTCTGGCAGGTGTTTTCAGGTGTTTTTGAGCATTCTATATTCCCGGATTGGTTTTTGTGGGCTCATTTTTTGGGAAACATGTCGATGTTATTAGTGTTTGGAATACTTATTGAACGTTTATTGGGATCTAAAAGAATGCTTATTATATCATTAACAGCAGCAATAGTACATGTCGGCTTCTTTCAGTTCAGGTTTAGGGGACATATGATATCGGGGTCGGGAGCATCAGGTATTGTATATGCTTATGCCCCGATTGCATTTTATATTTTGCTAATCCTTTATAGAAAATATAGTGTTAACTTAGAAAAGTATAAGCTTTTTTGGGCCATATTGATGGAATTTGTGTTTTGCTGGCTGTTTATAACAATTATGTCCTCTTGGAGCGAAACTAACATCTATCATGTGGTAGCAACTATTATAGGTATTGTATTAGTATTTATATATAAGAGTACAATACATTGTGAAATAGAGAATATTCTTGGAATAGTTCCTCGTATTGATGTTATTTCTAGTGTTGATAGTAATCCCTCAAAACCTATTAAAGAAAAGTGGTTGTACTCTGTAGTAATTTTACCGGTTTTCGTTTGTATAGTAATTGCTCTTTATTTTACAAATAATTTAGATGATATGTTTATTGAACCCTCTCACATATCAGATTATCAGACTGTTAGTGCTGTAAAGGCGAATAATAATATGGTGGAAATAAGTTTTGATTATCCTATAACGAAATTTGATAGTATTTATACTTCGGGTTTTGACAGCTCAGAAATCAACTATTCAGAAGACAATAAAAGAGTTACTTGCAGCTTTCCAAATGGAATAAATAATCCCTGTAAAATAATATTGAAAAAGGCGTATACTACTGAAGGACATGTTGTGAGAGCTGTTGAGATTGACATTCGAGATTGATTGTTATTGACTTCTTTTGTACCAAAGGAATATAATATAAAAAATGCTTATTTGTTTCATTTTTTGAATAAGATAAATATTTTAATGGTAATGACTGAGAAAGAGTAGGAATTATGTGACCTGACAGAGAGTTCCCGGCTGGTGAGAGGGGCAAGGTAACTTATTTTGAATACATCTTATGAACTGCGCACCAAAAGGGTTTTCCCCAAGTAGGCTGCTGCCGGATGCTTGCACCCGTTATAGTGCTAGAGTATATGTATTATATTACTTGTATTATTATTTGAATAATTATATATAGTATTACATGGTACTTGATAAGGTTTGTGCTGCGAAGCACTAATAAATTGAGGTGGTATCACGAAAGCTTAGCTCTCGTCCTCTGAGAAATTCAGAGGACGGGAGCTTTTTTGTTCCCGGCATGGGTGCATTTTTACGGGTTAAACAGTGCTTCGCCACTGATTTAATACATTACAATAATTTTAGGAGGTAATAACTAATGACGCAAAAAATTCAAGAACAAACTGCTAAATCCTGGTCCGGGAGTAACGGACTAGAGGAGCAGCTGAAAATCATTCTGAAAGGAGTGGATGAGATTATCGGGCTTGAGGATTTGAAAAGTAAGCTTGAAAGGTCTGTTAAGACCGGTAAGCCGCTTACCATAAAGCTTGGACTTGATCCTACAGCACCTGATATCCACTTGGGACACACTGTTGTACTTCGCAAGATAAAACAATTTCAGGATCTTGGCCACAAAGCGGTAATAATTATCGGAGATTTTACAGGCATGATCGGCGATCCGACAGGTAAATCAAAAACCCGCAGGCAGCTTAGCAATGAAGAGGTCATGAATAATGCACTGACCTACCAGAAGCAAATTTACAAGATTCTGGACAGCAGCAAGACAGAGCTAAGGTTTAACAGCGAATGGCTGTCCAGTCTGAATTTTGCTGCTGTTATGCAGCTTGCATCAAAATACACAGTAGCAAGGATGTTGGAGAGAGAAGACTTTAAAAAAAGGTTCAAAGACCATGAAAGTATCGGAATTCACGAGTTTTTCTATCCATTAATGCAAG
>JAEYNI010000289.1 GCA_023412635.1 Bacillota bacterium | reverse complement strand
CCGTTTTCCCTGGAACCGATAAAGCTGTAATGTTTACACAAAGAATAATTGCCCTTCTGGCAGTCCTCACATTTCATACAGGGAACCAAAGGTACCCCGGCCACTCTGTCTCCTACCTCCACAGAAGCTACTCCTTCACCGATCACGGCAACTTCACCTGAAAATTCATGTCCCAGAACTATGGGGAAGAAATGTGCACCGTCACCCAATACTCTTGGAATATCCGAACCGCATATACCTGTAGCCTTAACCTTTACAAGCACTTCTCCCTTTCCAGGTACAGGCGTCGGAATCTCTTCATATCTTAAATCATCTCTTGCATGCAATACTCCCGCTTTCATATAACCCCTCCAGACCTCAAATCTTATATTTTTTGCATTGTATCTTTTAATTTCTCATACAGCTCAATGTATATTTCATAATTCCTTTTGTAGGTTTCATGAGCTTTCATATCGGGCTCATGGGTACGTGTGATAACGATAGTATCCCGGACTGCCAGGTCAAAGTTCTTGTAAAGACCTGTCCCAACACCGGCAAGTATTGCTGCGCCAAGTGTGGTTGCCGTATCTGAAGTTGGAACCTTGATGACCTTGCCTGTAACATCAGCCTTTATTTGAGTCCAAAGACGGCTGTTGGCGGCTCCCCCCATGGCTACTAATTCGTCTACAGTAACATCTGCTTCCTCAGCTGTTCTCATATTGTGCTGAAGAGCAAAGGCGCAACCCTCCATCACGGCTCTAATCATATGAGCCCTTGTTTTGTTGTAGCCCAGTCCGAAAAATACTCCTTTTGCGTTCTTATCCCATAGAGGTGATCTCTCTCCAGCCATATAAGGCAAAAATATGAGCCCCTCCGAACCTGCAGATATTTTTTCAGCCTCAATATCCATAACCTTAAATGGATTTGATCCGGTTGCTTTTGCCACTGAATCTTCAAAAGCTCCGAGTTCCTCCCTGAACCACTTTATTGCTCCGCCTCCGCCAACGGTACCTCCCTGTAAAAGCCACCGTTCCGGTACAACGTGATAACCTAAAATAAGTTTCGGATGGGCAACGGCAGCTTCCAGACATATGCTCATACCGCCTGCCTGCCCTCCCTGTTCCTGGGTTTGCCCAGCCTTTAGCACGCCTGCACCAAGAGTTCCGCAGGAGGCATCCAAGCCTCCCGCTACAACCGGTGTTCCTGCAGCCAGTCCTGTTAAGGCTGCCGCCTCGGTGGTAACCTCACCAATGATTTCATGACATTGGAACAGTTCAGGAAGCTTCTCCCTGTCAAAACCCAGTTCCTCGCAGAAGCCGTCATCCCACTTGCCCTCATTCATATTAAAGGAATGTATACCATAGCCCTGTGATAAATCCTGTGTCATTTGCCCGGTAAGTTTGAAGGCAATGAAGCTGTTGCTTTGTAAAAATTTATAAGTGGCATTATAAACTTCTGGCATACTTTTCCTAAACCAAATAAACTTTGGAGTGGAGTAAGAGGGCTCAAAGGAATTGCCGCTCAGTCTGAAAATTTTCTCAAAGCCCACTCTTTCAACAGTATCCCTGCATATATCCGATGCTCTTGTATCCATCCAGATCGGTGTATTATGTAACACCCTGCCGCTTTTATCGACAGGTATGGCAGACCAGCTCTGTCCGTCAATTCCTATTCCCATTATCTGCTTCGCATCAATTTGCGCCTTGAATATTGCTTCCTTGGTGGCTGCACATATACCCTCCCACCATTCATTTGGATTTTGCTCCACATGCCCCGGAGCGGGATAATAAACCTTGTATTCCTTGGTTGACTGCGCTATTACCATTCCCTGCAAATCAAAAATTGCCACCTTGCAAGCCGAAGTCCCAATGTCAATGCCTAATAATAATTTTTCCATGCCTGTCTCCATTTCTGAAATCTAATAGAATCCTGTTTATCTTTTAGACCGAGTGTAGCGTTACGTTATTCTTATTATTACATATATACAGCTAAACGTTTAGCTTATGGTCAAAAATATTTGAGAAACACGCCCTGTTTCTCGCTAAAATTTTAGTAGTTAGTATCCAATTTTTTCACTGATTCCTTCATCATTAGTTCAGTTTTCAGACGGATCATGGACGGGAAGTTTGAGGTATCCCCCTTGAGCCTTTTCAAAATTGTATTTGCAGCAACTTCACCAATTTGTTGAACCGGCTGAATTACTATAGATAATGGGGGTTTTACAACTTTTGAAAGTTGAAGATTATCGAAACCGATAAAAGAAACATCATCGGGAATCTTAATGTTATCTTCATTTACTGCCATCAATGCCCCCAGAGTCATTTCATAATTTGTAACCAGAATGGCAGTCGGTGGCTCCTCCATTTTCATCAGCTCACCCAGCAGCCTGTACCCGCTTTCAACCTGATAATCCCCTTTTTTGACCAGTTTGCTGTCAATTGACATATTGTAATCGTCGTGTACTCTCTCGTACCCCTTTAGTCGCTCCTGGGCAGTATATATATCGTCAGGACCACAAATAATGCCAATTCTCCTGTGCCCCAGAATAATTAACTGTTCAACGGCATTATAGGCTGCGTTGAGATTATCAACCAGTACGGTATCACATTCTATACCCCTTAAGGCTCTGTCAATCAGAACTACAGGAATATTTCTTTTGATAACCGAATTGATTGCATCGGAATCATTTCCCATGGGCATTGTTATAATGCCATCCACCATTTTTTTTAATAAAAAATCAAGCTTTTGTTTTTCCAGATCCTTATCTTCTTTATAGTCACAAATTATTGTACTGTAGCCGCTTTTAATCAAAACGCTTTCAATATTTGATACAATGCTTGTAAAAAAAATATTTTCAAGACTGGGGATCAATAGACCGATTGTCATTGTCTTGTTGGTCTTCAGTCCCCTGGCTATTTCATTTACTTCAAAACCAAGCTCCTTGATTACTTTGTCTATTATTTTCCGGTTTTCCTCAAGAACATTACCGCCATTTATATATTTGGATATTGTCGCAATTGAGAGTCCTGACTTACTGGCAACATCCTTCATTGTTACAGAAATAAAATCACCTTCTATCGCAAAACGTTTAACTCTATATTCATATTATCAAAATGATATTTAAAAGTCAATAACTTAACTATCCCTATTATAACCTATACCAAGAAACTGCGTTCTTATGTCAACCCACACAAGATATTTGTCCTGCTATAATTGCGATGGAGTTCGGCTCAAGTTCAGCTGGTTTACAAGGTATAGATTCCTTTGAAGTTTTCGAACTTTTTCTAGTGTGCTCCAGCTTCGCTGGACGTACCAACAAATAAAATGCCTCACCATTAACACAGAATTAGCTCAAATGTTATATGGTGAGGCTATGTTATTTGTTAGCTTAATTCATATCAGCCGGAACAAGCACATATGTCTTTCCGCCCTCAGCTGGGAATGAGAAGCCTATTTCTGTTTTCTTAGTCGGTACCTGTGTGTCTCCGCAGATAACCTTGAGGGTACCTCCAACAACCTCAATTGTCTCTGTGAATTTGGGTCGTACAACAGCTTCTGTAAGCCTTCCTTCATCCCATTTCAGGTCAATCTCTCTAGCACCACGTGCTACAAGCCCTTTTACGCTTCCACTACTCCAAGAGGTTGGCAGGGCTGGAAGGAAGTGTAGTGCAATATGGCTCTGAAGCAGGCACTCAGCTATTCCTGCAGTTACACCAAAGTTACCGTCTATTTGGAAGACCAAACTAAAATTAAACAGGTTTCTTGAAGAGGAGTCTGTAAGCATTGCTTTGATGTCTCTGTCTGCCTTCTCTCCGTCCAGTAAGCGTGCATATATATTGATAAACCAGGCTAATGGCCAGCCTCCCCTTCCTGCCCCGTTCTCAACGCGGAGTTCAAGAGATTTTTCCACTGCCTTCAATAATTCCGGCGTGTCATGCCAATTAATCTGGTTACCCGGATAACATCCAAACAAATGTGAAATATGTCCCATACCCGGAGTGAGCTCAGGATACTCCTTATCCCACTCCAGCAGCTGTCCCTTGGATCCGATTTTATCCTCAGGAAGGAGCTTAATCATTTTTGCCAGCTTTTCTGAGAATTCCTTGTCCACACCTAAAAGTCGCTGTATTTCTATACATGCTTCAAAGAACTCCCGAAGTATTTGATTATCCATTGCAGGGGCAACACAGATTGGAGTATCATATCCGTCAGGCAATATATACCTGTTTTCAGGAGATACCGACGGACAGGTAACAAGCTTTCCATCAACTTCCATCAGGAAGTCTTCATAAAACAGAGCCATGTCTCGTAATACCGGATACATTCTTTGAAGTATACTGATATCCTTCGTATGCAGGTAATGCTCCCAGACATGCAAGCCAAGCCAGGCTGACCCTGTAACCCATGGCATTGCAGCCATATACCAGTCCTGTGGTGCACAGTCACCGTAAATGTCGGTATTGTGATGGCATACCATACCTCTCATACCATACATTACTCTTGCGGTTTCTTTTCCCTTTTCGTGCATCTTCTCCAGCAAATCCATTAATGGCATATGCAGAT
>JAEYNI010000265.1 GCA_023412635.1 Bacillota bacterium | reverse complement strand
ATACTGTAGAATAAATCAGATTTTTTTTCGAGAAATCTTGAAATAATAGCCATTATTATACATATTACAATTAATATAGTAACTAAATATAATTTAGCTAATATAAAGCTTAGACCTACACCTATACAGCTAAATAAAGCACTATAGAATGATACAGAGTTAGCGAATTTTCCTTGAGCTTTTAGAATTGATTGATCCATTTAATATGTTTCCTTTCTAATAATAATTAATAATTTTAAGAGTATAAGTATACTACTATTATGAAAGTACATATTGGATGTAAAAGTTTGTCATGTTTTATCATATTATATAATAATATATCGAATTTTACAATATATTCCGAATATTAATAATTTATATTTCTCTTAACTTTAAAAACCGTCAAAAGCATTTGACGATTCAATACCTTTTCACTACTATCCTGTGAATAAATCTGTTGCTGGTTGAGCACCACCAGCTAATCGCAATATCGCTTTGCCTAAAATATGAAAACAGAACGAAAATGGATAGAGAAAGCATCCTCTTTACACTATAAAAATTCCTTTTAAAATTCAATGCCTATTCTTGCCTGGATCCCCAGAGACATGGGATGCATAATAACATTTTTTTCTGAAACATAATCTGTAAGCTCAATTAATTCATTAGGTGTCTGCTATAGTAATATCAGTAACAAAAGTAAACATACGTTGAAAACAAGACAACGAGAAACAAGCTATACGCGCTACCTCTGTCCAGTCAATCTTATCAGCAATGTGTATTTCAATAGGGGGCAGTTCAACTCAATTATACGGTACTGGTTTAAAATATCTAATAATATGTTTGTAAAACCTTTATTTTTATACTATTACACTTTTATCTATTATCTAAATAGTCTTTAAAATAATTCTTCAAGCCTTCCCATACATCCACCGTAACAAAGAATGTTTCATGCGCTGAAAAAACTCTTCCAAGATCATCCTTGAACTTAATCTTTGTGTACTGATTATCCCCTACTATCTCATTAAACCAATCAAGAAAATATACCATATCACCGATTATGAACTCTATTGACTTTTCTTCATCAAGGACACC
This sequence comes from Bacillota bacterium, assembly GCA_023412635.1. GTDB lineage: Bacteria > Bacillota > Clostridia > Acetivibrionales > DSM-1351 > Ruminiclostridium. Next base: position 5,911 of record JAEYNI010000265.1, on the reverse strand, counting down.
ATTTTCATCAATTACTGCTTTTATACAGCAATTATCTATAAAATAAATATTATCATTCTCTCCAATTTTACATTCCCAAGAAATGCTCATAAATACTCTCCTGCAAATTTATTGGTTGGGACCTTCCCCTCTTCTGTTTAAATAAAAAATCATTACTTCTATACTATATTTGGAATTAACTGGAGTCAAGTAAATTCTAATATAACCTGTACCGCACTATTAGTTCCCAATGTCCATATCTCTTTCCTTCGCTATATTCTGAAATTACGGCTGAAATCGGACATTAAAAAAACCGCAAGTTCAGTTTAATGAATGTGCGGTAGTGATTATAAAATTTTACTTGTTATTTGGATATAATATTGGTGAATTTGTAATTAGTTGAAGTGTATAATCCCATATAGAATCGTCATATGAATTTTCGAAGTCATCAAAGGTCATTATATAACAAGCTTTTGAATATGGATCATCTGGTCTACTTTTCGGATATATTCCCCTAAGTTTAAACTGGCATTTTTCAATTACTCTTCTTGAACGGCTATTAAAAACATTGTGACTTACAGTTATTGCATCACATTTCGAGCTAAAAAAAGAATATTTAATTAACTCCTGTAAAGCTTCAGAGCATAGTCCTTGCCCCCAATATTCCTCTGCAAGTACATAGCCTAAGGCTTTACATAAATTGTATTCCTTAAATGCAGCCGTTGTCCTCATTCCTATTGAACCTATTATCTTGAAACCATCCTCGCTTTTCAATGCTATTGCCCATTCTTCACTCCCTGCCATATACCTTTTAATTCGGTTTTTTGCTTTCTTCACATCAGTTATTAATTTCCAACCACCAGGAATGACTACATTTTCATTTGAAGCAAATAAAAGCATATCTTCTGCATATTCTAATTTCCATGGAAGTAGAAAAAGTCGATTCGTTTCCAAAATAGGAAGAGATGTTATACTAAACTTTTCGTTCATATCATACCAACCCATACAATTTTGTATTTACAATCTGCTCATGCAATTACTATATCTAACATTTACTAAATTTTCAACCACTACCGCACTATTCAGTTTTCAAAGTTCAACTTTCCGTCGTACTAGACTAATTGCGTACTAAAATGGTGCAAAAAAACCGCATTTTCTTTTACTAAATATGCGGTACTGCTTTTGCAAACTTAAATATTATGCTTATTTTGCTTGGGCTATATCAAAATGTAGTCTTCCGTCTTTGACGCTTATGTAAGGTTGGCGTTCTTTTATATATGCGTATTCTGGATATCTGCTCATTAGGTTACGAAGCATACACAAAATCACAGGGTGAATCGTTTTATCATGTTCACTGTTCATGACCAAACTCTTGGTTGTCAGCCAGGACATAATTTCACCATGATATTTGTTTATCTCAGGCTCAGCGATCTCAAATTGTAGTTCAGACAGGCAAAGCCAAAAATACCATTTTGCAAACCATGGGCGTTTTCTGTCTCCAACGTGTCGGTTATAATTATCAATCCTGCTTTTTATCCAATCAGTTTCTTTAGGTGCAACCGCTGCAAGAAAGCGTAATACAATAAGCGATGTATCAAAGCATTCCCCTACTCCATCCTCTAAGTTACCAAAGCAAATGGTTTTAAGACGTCCAAGAGTTTTATTTACCATTTCTCTTACAGTAGGGTTTTTGGGTGCAAGAATGTGAAGTATACGAATAATTTCAAGTTCGTACATATTAGCAGAAAAAATATGAGTTTTTGGTCTCTGATTATAAATGGTTTTGAGCTTTACCCCATCATTGTTTGGTGGTATAAAGAAAATCGGGTACATCTGTCGCCCTTCCTCGTCAATGTTATTAGGAAACTTAACACCTTTATAAAACCTCTTAGCCTGTTCTGGTTCGGTTTGTGCCGATAATAACTGACAGACAATACTATCTTTTTGAGAGTCAGTTAAGCTTCCACCTTTTATTAAATAGTGATTTATTTTTATCATAAGCTCATAGGCATTCATCTTTTATTCCACCCTCAGTATAAATAATTCGCTTCACATTAACAACCAACTTTGCTTTATTTCATGAAACCATTACATCCATACTATCTTTGGAATAAACTGGAGTCAATAGATTTTTATTTTTAAATACCGCACTTTAAATGCTGAAAAAGTGCGGTTTTGATTTATTAGATATTTACTTGTAGTTTTATCTCTAAACTGTGACAACAATATGGATCAAACAAAATAAGAATTAAAAATAAATAATTTAGTCAACATCTCTATGAATATTATTATGATTAAACTTTTTCTATATACCTATTGATAATTTTGATTATAGTACTTTTTTCAGTCTTCTTAGCAGCACATAGGCGATATGCAGCTACTGCAACCTCCCATTCATCAATCTGTTTTACAGTTTTCCCTGATATCTTTAAATATTCTTTTGCGTATATATTACTAAACCTACTTCTAATAAACATAATTATTACTTTTGTGATAATGGAAACATTCTCAGGAAGTTCAGCAGTCTTTAATGTTAATAGAGTTCTTGCTACATCTGCACATGCATTTCCATTACAGCAATCTGCCCAATCAATAATGTAGTCACCATTTTCATTGCTAAGAATGTTATCTGGATGAAAATCGCTATGACATAGGCAATCACCGTCTGGCATATTGTCAATTAGTTTATATAACCTCTCTTTTTTATCATCGGTTAAATCATCTGCATACGAAATACGTTCCTTAAAGTATGGTTTTTGCTCTTTAACTCCATTCACATGATTTTTGTGAATCTCAAAATGCAGATGGGCTAACTTTTTAGCATACTTTTTATAAGAAACCGGGTTTGCCTCCATCTGTTTTAAAATGGAATTACCAACAATTTTTTCATAAACAATAGCACGTTTCCCCTCATATTCAAGTCTTTGAATAAACTTTGGATATTTAAAAGAACAGCTTTCCAAGGCTTTTGTATTATTGATTTCTTGTTCTATAGCTATATCGGGTTCATAATCGTTGAATATTTTTATAATTGTGTCTTCTGTCCAATCAAAAACATCTGCAGTAGCACCACTTCCAATTAGGTCACCTTTTATCATACTATGTACCTCTTTTATTCTAGTCTTATTGATAACTTTTTCATTTCACTTGACTTTTGTACCACAAGCCGCACACATCCTTGCTCTAGGCGTTCTTAGTGGTTTCCCGCATGAACTACAGGGCTCACCATAAATTGATATCCTGTGATGCATTATTGCATTATGATGGCAGTTTGCCATGCCTGTGATTTTATCATATTCAATCTTTAATGGCTCATACAAAATATCCAAAGGACTTTCTGTTAGTGATGAACCAGTTTTTTGCCTATACTCCTTAACTGAACGAATACATTGAGTATGGATATCTGAAATCCTTTTATATTCTAATTCATCTAACATTGGCATATTTTTTTTACATCGCCAGCACCACATTATCTTCATAAAAACCACCTCTATTTCTTCACTTCATCTAAGTCATATGCAATATTGTTTTGAATCAGATATGGCTACCATTGACCCTGGCAAAGAAATCTTTCCAGAACTGCAACAACTATTGTAGTGATTACATTTACAGCTATTGTTATAAGCAACAATCTTTTCTTATCACTACTTCGATTTCTAAGTAAAAAATATACCAGAGGCACTTCAATGCACAAGGTTAAAAATAAATAAATAAGCCTAATTATATAGTTAGGACCATTGTTGAATGCTCTTTCCCATGCATAATCCAAGCCTGAACCATAAAACCTATTTAATTTTAAGGTACTATAAATATATGGTGCTATAAATGAAGCAATATTTGCAAAGGTGACAATAACGATGGTTCTTACTTTTTCCCCAACTTTTCCATATACTATTACTCCCCATGATTCGATAGCTAGCGTTAATACTATTGCAAAGGGTAAAACTTTCATGGGACTTTCTGTTACCCAATGCCATGACGAGTTTGCTAAAACTCTTTCTGGGTATAAAACAATTAACAAAGTACAACATAGCAAAGCCCGTTTTACTAATTTGTACTTATTGATATTTTTCATATTCTCCCCCATTTTCCTTACTTCCATTAGTTTCATAATCTCATAATAGCCAACTACTACATCTCAATTTACCACTAAATGGTTAAAAAATAAAGGAGATTACGACACATAATTCTTAAATAGCGGCTGAAATGCGGACATTAAAAAACCGTAAGTTCAGTTTAATGAATGTGCGGTACCGAATTATTCTTGATACATAGAGATTATACAATGTTTTGCTACTGATTATGCTTAATATCTACACAATGTTTTCTCCAAGCAATATCTTAGGCATCGTGGTTAAGCATCGATTCCACCGTTTAAAGAACTGCTCTAAACCCAATTTTGATACTCTTGCGTGGGCTTCTTCATTCTCTAATACCCAGTAAAGCATATAAGTTACTTTTCCGACATAGCGTGTTAATCGAATAGGTGGTTTACCCTCTTTAACAGAATTAAAATCTTCTTGTCGGTGTGTACGCTTGATATATTTCACATCAATTACGCCCGGTTGCGCTAAGTAAAACTCTGCAACCTCTTTCATCAGGGTTTCAATTTCATCCTGTTTTTCTATTTTTGCTTCATATATACAAATTTCATTAAACAATACACACATCCCCCATGTTTCAAAATATAAATTATTAGTGCTTCGCATATTGATAAGACTTATTACAATTAATACAATATCTGGAATACAATCAAGTTACAACCTTTACCGCACTATTCAGTTTTCAACGAATCATGATAGGCCATCGCAGCCGCAAATGAAAATAGGTAGTCGCTGTTCTAAAGTTCATCTTATTTCTGTTATATAGTAAACTGGCAGGAATAAGTTTGAATGATCATTGGAGGATTTGCACCCCGTTTTTCAACGTAAGCGTATTGCCCATGAGAACAGCAGATTGTCGCACCACTTTTTTAGTGGATAGCACGTGTAGCAAAGTCCGTATTATCTCGGGCAATTCTCCTGCTATATTTTCAACTTGGAGTTGATTATCATGAAAGATTTATTAGAATTATACTGTGGCCTCGATGTCCATAAAGATAAAATTGTTGCTTGTGTACTTTCTGGAGCAATTGGTAAACCAGCCAAATCCGAAATTCGTGAATTTACAACATTAATACCTGATATGCAGACTCTTAAGGAATGGCTTGTATCTCTTAACTGTCGTTATTTTGCAATGGAATGCACTGGTATCTATTGGCAACCAATCTATGAAATCTTAGAACAGTCTTATGATGGTGACATCACTCTTCTTGTTGTAAAAGCCAGACATATGAAGAATGTTCCAGGTAAATAGACGGATATGAGGGATTCTGAATGGAAAAACCGTATTGAAAAATTTTTACAGAGTTCAGGATTTAGGATTTCAACTTTTTTCTCTGACATATTTGGTGCTTCAGGTATAAATATCATTAACCACTTAATCCAGTATGGACAAATCGACCGTACTGCACTGGATGTATGCCTTAAAACCAAAACACGTAATCGGATAGATGAAATATTGATTGCAGTTAACGGGACACTAACTGAACACCGACGCGGTTCTCTTAAGATGCTCCTTTCTCACTTAGATTCTCTAAAGAATCACTTTAAGGAAATTGAAGCTTCTATGTAAATTTTTAAGGGTAGTATTTCTACCCTAGCTTCGCTATACCATCAAAATTTATTAATACATATTTTGTCAAGGTTCAAGCTTTGTTACAAGTTTTATTTTCGTAGCAACGTCCAAATTTCTTAAGTCGCTATCTGAATAGCAGAGTATCTGATGTTTGGCGTAATAATTAACACAAGTACACTTGAGGCACTTGTGTTAATTATTCGATAAGCCCGCCAAATTTCAGATACCCTGCAGAGAACGAAGCCGCGGATGTAGA
>JAEYNI010000186.1 GCA_023412635.1 Bacillota bacterium | reverse complement strand
CCATTATTGCAGGCAGTGAATTGTAGGTGGTATAAGGAAACCTGAAAAAGGTACTGCCCTTTCTAACCGGAAATACCGATGTATTTGTCATCAAGTCTGCATCTGAGCTGGTTCCCTCATTTATCTGCGTATAATAGTTATCAAAGTATAAACTGTTTGATAATAGTTTGTTAAGTGTCGGCGTTACCTCCTGCCCGTCAACAGATTGTCCGATAACGAAATTCTCAAGAGATTCCACCTGCAAAACCAGAAGGTTTTTCCCTTTATGAATACCTTTATAGGTGTTCGGTGGCAACTTTTCATTTTTAGCGTCTATCCAGTTCTGAATTGCAGTCCTGTCTTTATCGGATATCTTGTAAGGCTTAAAATCCGAGAAAAACACATAGCAGTCGTACACATGATACCCCATAGGAGATGTGTTACTGATGGTCTGAGCAGGATTCCAATGAGTATAAAAAATATAATCATTCTTGTCATTACCGTATACGTCAATAATTATATGGTTTACAGTAATGTATCCTACTGATAGGATAAGAATAGTAAAAAATGCAATCAATCTGGATTTAAGGCTTGTAAAAAACGGAGAAGAATAGTAAACCATCTTTCTTGTTATTATCAATAGAACTGCAATAATCGGAATATCAAAATAAAAAACGATATCACAGGGCCTGAACATTGCAAATATACTATCCCACAGATTGTTCAGATTTCCCGTTTGCCGCAGGAGCTGGGTGGAAAGAAAATTGCCGCTGGCCCTGATATATACAGCATCAAAAGAAAATAAAAAGGAGCATAAAAAATTCAGAATCAGTAAAAGCCAGAGCCTTCCCTTATTCTTGGCCAGATAGCTCAGGGATAAAACTATCAATAAAAATGCAACACATATTGACATGTACTTTATGTTTCTCAGGCCCAGAGACATGTCGATCAATGATTGATTATGGCTGTTTACAAATCCCATGAGTACAACTGATTTAAGAAGCAGCATCCCAAATGTTATAAACATAAGCCACTCCTGAGCCAGGCATCCCCAAAACCCATACCTTCTGTTCAAGTTTCTTCTATGAGCTACGGTAATACCGTAAGAAGTTTTAGCCATCATATTTTATTTTCTCCCATAGAATACATATTTTTGAATCAAATTTGTAGTTATTATATTACTTTAGTAGATATAAAGTCAATTACTGCAGGTTTAAAATAAGTATCAAAATTCTCTACTCCCGAAGCATTGCAGCCCCTACAATTCCAGCATCATTTCCCATTTCAGCCGCTTTAAGATCGGCAATTTTTATATTATAGGCCGGAGCAAATGTATTTTCCATTATATACTTTCTTAACGGCTTAAGGAGGAACTCGCCCTCTTTGCACACTCCACCGCCTATAACAATTACTTCGGGCTGAAAGCTGTTTACAATATTAGCAAGGCCTTCGCCGATATACCCTACATATTTATTTACTACCGATATAGCAGTTTCGTCACCCTGTTTTGCGGCATCAAAGGCTGTTTTTGCATCAATTTTCTCTATATCACCTTCAACCAGTCTATTTATTAGTGAATCAGGATTTTCTTCTGCAGCCTTTTTGGTCTGACGGATACACGCCGTCGCAGACGCATAGTACTCCCAGCAGCCTCTCCTGCCGCAGTTGCAAAGTTCCCCATCCATTTTTAGAACTGTATGTCCAAGTTCAGTTGCGGCACTGTTAAAGCCACTGAAGATTTTTCCGTCAATAATGATACCGCTTCCTATTCCAGTACCGATTGTCACTGTTACCGATGTTTTATAGCCCCTTGCTGCCCCGGCAACACTTTCGGCATATGCTGCTATATTTGCATCGTTATTAACATACACAGGCAGATCTATATACTTTCTAAGCTCATCTCTTAATGGGACATCTCTGAACTTCAAGTTACTTGCGTAAACAATTTTCCCTTCCTTACAGTCGGGTACTCCCGGACTTCCGATACCAATACTTTTGAAGTCACTTATATTTAGTCCCTGTCCCTGAATTAAATCAATTATAAGCTTTGCCATGTCTTTTATTATTTCAGGGTATTCCCTATCTCTTTTAGTTGGGACAGATGCTTTTGAAAAGATCTCCCCGTTTTCATTAACCAGGCCTGCTGCAATATTTGTGCCACCCAAATCTACTCCGATATAGTTCATATATAACTCCTCACATTATCATAATTAGTTTTACTTTAATATAATACAGATAAAATAACAATACATTTTGTCAATCATCAAGCAAAAAGCTCCCTTCCTGATAAAAAATAAAAGGAAAAGGAGCTTTTGTAACCTTATAAATAATTAACAAGTACTAGAACTCCGGCTCAATCAATCCATAGTTCCCATCCTTACGCTTGTAAACAACATTTACCTGTCTGCTGTCTGCATTATAGAACATAAAGAATTCATGACCTAACAGATTCATTTGAAGTATAGCTTCCTCAACATCCATGGGCTTAACTGCAAATCTCTTTGATCTAACAATCTTAAACTCTTTCTCTTCTGTGATTTCTTCGGCAAATTTAACATTTTCAAACCTGAAATCATGCTCATGAAGCCTTCTTTCCAGTCTTGTTTTATTTTTTCTGATTTGTCTTTCAAGAAGGTCTACAGTTTTGTCTATTGATGAATACATATCTTCGTTTGATTCTTCCGCCCTGAATACAATCCCATTAAAAGGTACAGTAACTTCAACAATTTGTCTGGTCCTCTGGACACTCAAAGTTACATGTGCTTCTGTTTCATTTGTAAAAAATTTATCTAGTTTGTTAATTTTCTTTGTTACCCTTTCTTTAAGACCTTCGGTAACATCGATATTTTTTCCTGTAATAATTATCTTCATAATAACAGCCCCTCTCCGCGTTTTTGTGTGCAATCATATTTAGAGCATTTACTAAAATAGTACTTGTTTAGGTTATTATAATTCTACACAAACAGGACAAAATCCTTCAAAAATAGCAACGATTTTATATTAATATGCCTTAAATTTTTTTATACCTTATATATTGGATCTGGCAATTAATACAACAGTTTTGCACAATTCTTCAACAAAACAGGTGTTTTGTGTATAGTTTTCTGTGGATAATGTGTATAACCCTGTTTATAACTGCTATTCTCAGGAATTTTGCCTGTGGAATACTTTATTCCTTTCAAAAGTACTCTAGATAATCTATTATTAGTAATTAACATTTTTTTATTAATTATATGCCTTTAACTATTTTCAAAGAACAGTGATGGAAAATAAAGGATTCTATCCTATACACCAAGAAATTTGCTTCGCAAAGCTTTTTTGTGCTCATTCTTATTACTCTGTCTTCACTCGCAAATTATCTTGTTCGCTAGGGGGCACTACTGCCCCCTTCGACGAAACACTACGTGTTTCTGAGCAC
>JAEYNI010000156.1 GCA_023412635.1 Bacillota bacterium | reverse complement strand
ATGGAAAGCTATTATGTAAATTTAGTTCCTTTTGGAGTGAAGATGGTAAAAGGAGATGAAACGTACAAATTTGTTGGAAGAAGTAACAAGGAAATAAATGAGATAGTCATGCTGCTCAAAGAAGGAGGGTACTTACTCGCCAAGCAAGATGACTTTATGTATGAGATAGATAGTACACTATCTATTAGATTTAGTTGCGAAGAATCATTTGTTAAAACAATGATGATTCAAGGTTGCTTTACATGGTTTGAAGAAGGGACAAAATTGATTTATAGTTTATCGAATTACATAAATAGAGAAATTATGAGGATATATATTAATTTTGCTTTTGGTGAAGATTTCGACATATCAAATGAAACTGACTTTTGTAAGAAAATAACCGAGGGCTACAAGGAAAAGTTTGAAGAGTTTACAAGAGTATACGGTGCCAAAAAAATAAAACAAACAGTTGGGGAATTCTATACTAACAGGGATAAGGTAGATGGAAATATGTCAAAAATAAAAAAACTGTTAGGAATAGTACCCAAATAAAGACATATAAACATAATCAGGTCACACAGCTACGGCTGATATGCTCCTTGTCAAGTAGACATAAAATAATGAAGAGAGACCGTTTCAAAGTTTGTGTAAACCTTCAAATTGATGTTAGAATAAATACATCAATTTGGAGGTTTTTTTATGGGAAGAAGAAATGAAAGTCCCGAAAAGAAGAGACGTAGAGCATTGATAGGAGAAATTTTAATGGAAAATTCTGTCATGGACTCAAATGACATTAATGATCTTGTTAAAGAGCTGATTACTCAGGTTCTTGAAAACGGTCTGGATGGCGAATTGGATGAAGAATTAGGGTATACCAGGTACGATTATCGCAACAAAAATACTGAAAATAGTAGGAATGGGTATTCCTCTAAGACAGTACATACGTTTTCGGCTGCCAATTACCGTTAAAGTATTATTACAACATGGACAATAAATTATTTCTGCACTTTTAACGAAAAACTCCAGATTTATTCTTTTCAACGAGCTTATATTTTGATACAATAACCATAATCTGATTCATACACCATACTTTATGTATGGTAACTGCCCAAAGAGATGGTCTGCGAAACCGAAATACTCTTTGTGGCAGTTTTTTACTTTCTGTAGTATAGTTATTGTCATTATATCTAGCAATTACTGGACAGGCAAGTCCATCAGCTTCCGGACTTTATGTGGGGGCTAAAACAAGATAGTCAATGAATCTGGTGATAAATTAGTTGATAATAGAGGTAACACTCTTTCTGAGGAGTTATTAAATCTGACAGGTCGGTGTTTTACATTATGTCACAGAACTCAAAAATAAAAAATAGCAGTAACGGTTATATTGATGCAATTTACTCAGAAGTAATAGAGTTTTCGAGAAGTATGACAAGAAATCAAAACAAAGTGCAGTATGGTAGACTATGGGTTGAATTAAAGTACTATGATGAATTGGAAAAAAGTATAACAAAAGAAAAATGGTTAAGTGAAAAATACAATAATTATAAAAAATAGATAGAAAAGCAGTGTAAAATAATATGAGAATAGTATACAGGTAATTAATAATGACACTGAAAATAAGTCGTTTCTTTGGGTTCAAACTGATGATCAATTAGAAAACTGTGACTTTTTGATTGATGGACTTATTGAAAGTAACTCAAATGCTCACCAATACCTTGCTGAAGAAGAATTACTTGTTATTGAACTTAATTTAAAACTATAAAGTCTCTCTTATCATAACAATTCACGTATATTCAGCCCGAATACACTTATAAAAGACAATGCCTCCGGGCTGTTTTATGTTAATTTCACTTGCCGGTAAACGCATCCTGAGTAATGCCCCAGGTTTTTAATTCTGCCTGTGTACCTACCCAAACGGGAGCTTTCATTGGAACGAGGGGAAAAAGTTCTTCAACCATATAATTCTGCATTCTTATACAACCGTGTGATACGAACTTCCCAATCGAATAGAAGGAGTTTGTTCCATGAATTCCGTAAGAACCGTCTGTTCTGTTGATGCCCATCCAGCGGCTGCCAAGGGGATTTTCCGGAGTACCTCCCTTTATTGGGTCGGCAAAGCCTCCTCCGCCCCAGTCCGGGTCAATTATCTTGTTATTGATGAAATACTTGCCGGACTTGGTCAGAGTGTGCGGGTTTCCCACGGCTACGGGATACTTTTTAATTACTTTTGTACCGTCATAGAGGGTCAAAATTCTTTTCGTTTTATTAACAACTATCCATTTACCGGTTGTAGGTGCTTTTGAGATTTTATCAGCGTATGTAAGTTCTTTACTGAGAAGCCTGTTAATAAGCATCTCCTTTGTAGCATTATCCCAAATTCCTGTAAGGCTCATATTATGATCACTTTGAAATAACAGTACTGCATTTCTTGTATTCAGTTTTTGATCTGTATAGACAGCCTTATAATAACCTAGTTCCTTTATATATTTTAAATATGTACCGCTGTTCAGTTCTGAACTGAGCTTTTTCTTCTTATCCTGACTTTGCAGCTTCTCTTGTTCCTTTTGTAATTGCTCCTGATCCTTCTTCAACTGTTCCTGATCTTTATGTAATTGCTCCTGATCCTTCTTTAATTGTTCTTGATCTTTTTTTAGCTGTTCCTGATTCTTTTTCAAGTCATCCTGATCTTTGCTTAGCTGTTCCTGATTCTTTTTTAAGTCATCTTGATCTTTTTTTAACTGTTCCTGTAGTTTAGAAATATCCTCCTGTCTCAATTGAATATCCTTCTGTTCCTTCTGCTCCTGTGTAGTACTTGTTACTGCTGCTTCCAAATCCTTTGTCTCCGTTACGGTTTTGTTTTCTGCACAGCTTACGGTTGCACTCTGTATAACCAGAGTCATAACCAAAGTACCAATAAATAGAATTCGTTTTCCCATTTTCTTGCCCACCCCTGAAAATTAATTAAATTGACAATATACATTCTACGAATGTAGCTTAATAATAATTACCGTTTTTTAGTAAAAATTTTTAATAAAGGTAATAGTGTCATTAAAATCTACTGAAAGTACACTTGACACTTTGACATCTATCACCTCGTAACTTTTATGTTACCCCGAAATCCTTGCAAAGAATGTAATATGAGATTATTTCCTTGTTAATTGAGTAACAGACTTTATTAACTAAAGCAAGAAAACTATTACCAGTGAATAAATCCGACATTTTATAACAAAATATTTATACACATTATTGAATTTTTATGCATTATCTAATATAATTTAGAATGGAATCAATAAATATAGAATAGTAGGGGTTATCGAAGAAATGAAAGGTAAGTTAAAAAAGATTTTTTTTCTTACAATGGTAGTTGTACTGGCTATATCTATTGTGGCCTGCGGAGATAGTGCTACCATAAAGAAAATTGAAAAGAGCGGCAAACTTGTAATAGGGACAAGCGCTGATTATCCACCATATGAATATCATGCTTTGATTAATGGAAAGGATACTATAGTCGGTGTAGATATATCCATTGCTGAAGAAATTTCAAAGGATCTTGGAGTACAGTTAGAGATTGTTGAAATGGGCTATGAAGAACTTTTGCCTGAACTTAATAATGATAAGGTAGATATAGTTATCTCTGGAATGGTGCCTGATAAAGAGAGAATTAAATCAGCTGATTTTTCAAAAACATATTATCAAGCTAAGCAGGGTGTTATGGTCCGAGCAGAGGACAACGAGAAAATAAAAAGTGTAGAAGACCTTAAAGACAAGAAGGTGGGCGTGCAGCCTGGTACTGTCCAGGAAAAAATCGCAAAAGAGCAAATAAAGGATGCAGAGATTATAACACTTGGAAAAATCTCTGATATTGTAATAGCACTGAAAGAAAAAAAGATAGATGCAATGGTAATTGAACTACCAGTCGCAAAGGATTATGAAAAAAACAACAATGATCTGAGATTATCAGAGGTGCAGGTTAAGGAGGAAACAGGCGGCTTTGCAATAGCCATAAAAAAAGGAAACGAGGAACTACTTAAAATGATTGACCAATCACTGGATAGAATAATGATGGATGGTTCTATCGATAAATTTGTCCGTGAAGCTAATGCTCTAAAATGATTGTTTTAATTGGTGGAAAATATATATAAATGCGTTAATGTATGGTAATATAAACAAGGCAATTAATATTTTATTAAAATAAATAATAGGGGGATTTATTATGAAAAAAGTAATTTCACTGGCAATTGTAATGTTTATGCTGTTAGGCGTTATGCTTACAGGGTGCGGCTCAGCCGACGGCGGGTCCAAGGTTAAAGTTATAAACATCCCGTTAACTGAAGAGGAATATGCTTTTGGCGTAGACAAGAACCAACCGGAACTGCTTTCAAAGGTAAATGAATTCATTGCAGCTATTCAGAAAGATGGAACCTTTGATAAAATCTGCAGCAATTACTTCGGCGACGGTACACCTGAGGCTGTTACATCTGCCAATCTTGACAGCAGCAAGGATCAGCTTGTTGTAGCTACAAATGCAGCGTTCGAGCCTTTTGAGTATACTAAGGGTGATAAGTATTACGGTATTGACATGGAAATTGCAGCTCTTCTTGCCAAGCATCTAGGAAAAGAGCTTGTTATTAGCAATATGGATTTTGATGCTGTTTGCCTTTCAGTAGGTCAAGGCAAAGCAGACATAGCCATGGCTGGCCTCACAATAAAAGAGGACAGAAAAGAATATGTAGCATTTACCGACAAATACTATAATGCAGCTCAAAAAGTTATTGTCAAGGATTCTGATACAACCTTCGACAATTGTAAAACAAAAGAGGATGTGGAAACCATTCTTAAAGGCTTAAAAAGCGATGTAAAGATCGGTGTACAGAATGGTACAACCGGAAAATTCTATGTTGAAGGTGACAAGGATTGGGGCTTCGATGGTTTTGAGGCTAAGAGCGTAGGCTATAAATCGGGTTCTCTGGCAGTTCAGGATATGATTAATGGAAATATCAAATATGTAATCATTGATGAAGCTCCTGCGCAAAGCATTACAAAGGCAATAAACGAACTTAATTAATAGAAGACGCATAAATACAATGCTCTTCCATATTTGAGCATTGTATTTATGTATTTATAAGGGATGATTATGGGGAATTTTGATAAAAAGATAATGAAGTTCTGGGAAATATTTTATGAAAATAATGGCTATGAAAAAGTTCTGATAGGTCTGAAAAATACGCTGGTTATAGCTATTGTCGGGCTTGCTATAGGA
>JAEYNI010000153.1 GCA_023412635.1 Bacillota bacterium | reverse complement strand
TTTGTATGTGAGGAAGGCAGCATTTTCGACGGTAACTGCAAAATGCTTGAAGCCTCGGCTGCAAAGCCAATTCTGCTGGGTAAAAAGAAGGACTTTAAGAAAAGTGCGGATATCGCTCAGGAAGAAGCTAATTAGGTATGTATTAAAGATAAAGCATTTAACGCTTTATAATGCTGATATACTCCCCCGTCCACTTGAAGTGGCCGGGGTTTTCTTTTTTTTTCTTAATAAAAAGTTAAGAATGCCCACCATGGCAATTTGTTGCGGCTAATTCCCAGCTGTGGTATAATATTGTGAATAAATGTTGTTTTAAAGTATTAAGGAGGATATTATGAAACCTAATGAGAAAGCTGCAATCGGTAATGAAGAGCAGCCAATGAAGAAGAAAAAGAAACGTTCTTCTCCTGCTGTCCAATTTACCTTTGCAGTTATAAAGACAGTATTAGTTATCCTCATATCTTTAGGGTGTGTTTTTGGAGGTATTTTGGGAGGCGCTGTTTTCGGATATGTAAAAAATGCCCCTCCTATAACCCCGGATCAATTGGATATAACTAAGCTTACTTCATTCATATATGATAAGGATGGAAATGAAATTGCCCAAATAAAGGGAAGCGAAAACAGAGTACTCGTTGAACATTCTGAAATACCCGACAATATGAGAAATGCATTTATAGCAATTGAAGACTCCCGATTCAAAACCCATAATGGTATGGATATCAAGCGTTTCATGGGAGCTGCTTTTGAGTATATTATTACCTTTGGAAATGCCTCCTATGGAGGAAGTACAATTACCCAACAGTTAGTAAAAAACATTACGGGTAATGAGGAGTCCACTATAAAAAGAAAAGTTCAGGAAGCCTGGCAGGCAATGGCCCTTGAAAAGGTATTATCAAAGGATCAGATTTTAGATAATTACATGAACCGTATTACCACCGGTTCAGGTGTATATGGTGTCCAGGCAGCTGCCAAGAAATTTTTTAATAAGGATGTAGGCGATCTATCACTGGCTGAATGTGCTTGTATTGCAGGAATAACCAAATCACCAGGTTTGTATGACCCTACACTGAGTGAGAAAAACAAGGATCGAAACAAGGCAAGGCAGAAAATAATATTATCTGAAATGCTTAGACAGGGCTATATAAGCCAGAATGAGCATGACGAAGCAGTAGCAGAAGAATTGAAGTTCTACCAGCTCCAAGAGGATGAAAAAAAGACTGTTACAAACGTTCAAAGCTACTTTGTTGACTATGTTCTGACACAGGTAAAAAAGGATCTAATGGAAAAATACAATCTCTCAAGCGATGCTGCAAGCATTAAAATTTATAACAGCGGCTTGAAGATTTATACAACACAGGATTCCAACGTTCAGAAAATCATGAATGAGGAATTTACTAATATCAAAAACTTCCCTGCAAATGAAAAGATCAGCAACCCTGATATGCAGGCTCAGGGAGCTATGCTGGTGCTAGATCCTACAACCGGTCAGATTCGTGGAATGTATGGTTCATACGGTGCGAAGACCGGAAACTTTACTCTCAATAGAGCAACAGATATGCAAAGACAGCCGGGTTCAAGCTTCAAGCCTATCGCAGTATATGCTCCTGGTATTGACTCAGGTATATTTACAGCAGGTACTGTAGTGGACGATGTTCCGGTATATATGGATAATTCGAAACCAACCACTCCATATCCAACAAATGCCGAGTCGGGAACCTATCAGGGTCTTATTACTGTAAGAAAAGCTGTAACAAAATCCCAAAACGTTGTTGCAGCCATACTCTTCAGAGATTACCTCGGAGCCGACAAGTCCATAGATTATTTAAAAAAGGTCCATATCGACAGACCAAAGGAAGGTTATGTTTCTATGGCCCTTGGGGGACTTAACGAAGGTGTAAACCCGTTGATTATGGCATCTGCATATGTTCCTTTTGTAAATAAAGGAATGTATCTCGAGCCTATAGCTTATACGAAGGTTACTGACGATAAAGGGAATGTTCTTCTTGATAAACAGCAGAATCAGGAAAGCAATGTGGCATATAAGGAGTCTACAGCCTTTCTTATGACCAGTATGCTTCGCGATGTTGTAACAAGCGGTACTGCTGCTGGAGCTGTACCCGACGTTAAAAACTTGAGATACGGTCAGGTAAAAAACAAAGCTGGGAAAACGATCCCTACAGCTGGAAAAACCGGTACCACCAACGATTACAAGGATAAGTGGTTTGTAGGCTATTCACCGTACTATGTGGGAGCTACCTGGTATGGCTATAATACTCCTAAATCCTTAAAGCGAGCAGAATGGAATCAAGCCCTGTTATTATGGAACAAGGTTATGAACAGAATACATTCGAATCTTGAAGTAAAAGAATTTAATAGTATGCCCGAAGGAATTGTTAAGAAATCCATCTGTGCATCCTCTGGAAAGCTTCCGGGCCCGTATTGTGCCAATGATCCCAGAGGCAGTCAGATAACTACCGAGTACTTTGCTAAGGGAACTGAACCAAAAGAGACTTGTGATGTACATGTCCTGGCCAAGGTTGATACATCAAGTAAGGATCTGTACGGAAGGCCATTGTTAGCTGGCCCCTATTGCCCTCCAAACCTGGTTCAGGAAAAAGTATTTATCAAGAGACCGGTACCTTATTTGCCAAAGGATCCGTCAAATACATCGCTGTCAGCACAGATCAAGGATTGGATGTACGAACTTCCTCAGGAAGAGTATTGCACTATTCACGATGCTTCAACCGTACAGCCCACAGTACCGTCAAACATTGATAATCATGATCATTCAGGTGATGGTTTTACAAATGGGCCAATCTCCGAAGAACTTCCTGATGACGGCATGGATGTAATACCTTAAAATATTTAATTAATAGTTATACCAAACAAAACAAGCCCTGCAGCAGTAGCAGGGCTTGTTTTGTCTTTGTTTCCTTATACCAGACTTGAAGTATGAGGGCCTGAAAATTTAGAAAAAATATATTGACTAATTCTTATAAACAGTTTATATTAAATTAATTAGGTTAACAACCTAATTAATTTTTTGTTGTTAATCTATAAAATATTTTATTTTTATGAAAGGTAATATTTATGCATCAATTAACGCAAAAGAGAAAAACTACAGTTATGATAGCGCTAATGGCTACAATGTTTTTCGCTGCAATTAATCAAACAATCATCAGTGCGGCATTACCTAAAATTATTGCTCAATTGGGGGGAATAGATTACTATTCATGGGTAATTACAGGTTACATGCTCACCTCAACAATCTCTACCATAATATTTGGAAAATTGTCCGATATCTATGGTAGAAAAATCTTTTTACTTATAGGGATTGCAGTTTTTCTAGTAGGTTCCTTTTTAACTGGTTTGTCACCAAATATTTTTTATATGATAGCCTTCCGTGGAATTCAAGGTATTGGTGGGGGCATATTGATGTCCATTTCGCTTACAGCTGTGGGTGATTTATATCCTCCGCAGGAAAGAGCAAAATGGACAGGTGTCATGATGTCCATCTTTGGTATTTCAAGTATCCTAGGACCGGTCCTTGGTGGTATTATGGTTGATTACGTCGCTTGGAAATGGTTGTTCTGGCTTTTCTTGCCTCTAGGCATGGTTGCTTTCGTTATGATTTGGCGCCTGTTTCCTAAAACAGTAGGAAATTCTTCTGAATCAATCGATTATCTTGGATCACTTTTCCTGGCACTTTCTATTACAACCTTACTTTTAGGCTTCTCCTGGGCAGGAACAAAGTACTCTTGGGCCTCACCCCAAATTATAGGTCTGTTTACGGCTACTTTAGTGGGAATAATCCTCCTTATTCTGGTTGAACGTAAGGCTCAAAATCCTGTTATGCCTATTTCAATGTTTAAAAATAAGGGCGTTACAATTTCTTTTGCGGCTAGTTTTGTTATGAGCGGCGGTATGATGGGAGCCATGTCGTATATTCCTTTCTATATTCAAGGTGTAAAGGGATTATCCGCAACAACTTCTGGTTTATTGAATATCCCAATGTCCCTTATGATGATTATATTTAGTACACTAGTAGGACGTTGGATGTCTAAAAGCGATAATTACAGGCTATTTGCTGCTCTTGGGTTAGGTATCATGAGCGGAAGCATGATTATAATGGCCAATATGGATAATATAGTATTGGCAGCTATAAGTTTAATTATCTTTGGTGTGGGACTTGGATTTGGTATGACAGTATTCACAACAACAGCCCAAAATTCCGCTCCAGATTCACAACTTGGTGTAGTTACAGCATCAACCACGCTCTTCCGTAACCTGGGAGGAACTATCTTTATTGCTATATTTGGAGCTATTATGAATTCATCAATGGCAAAAAATATGGATGCAGTAATGACATCCGGTTCCGGAGTAGATCTAACTCAATTGGATGCAGCAACCGCAGATAAATTTAAAGCTATGGCTAATCCACAAATGCTGCTGGATAGCAACAAACTTGCTGCAATACAGTCGACTATACCGGAGAATCTTCAGGACTTATTCTCGAATATGATGGAAATGGTTCGAGGAGTTATGGGAAATGCATTAACAAGTGTATTTTATATAGGTGCTTTGCTTTTGTTTGTGGGAGTTGTTCTTTCATTATTCCTAAAAAACAAGTCTGCTGCAAAAGATATAGTGGAAAAGTATGAAGATGAAGAATCTGTAGCATAATTAATACTATGTACTATGTAATTCGTATGAATTTATAGTTTTAAATATGCTGTCGAGGGAATGTATTAAGATAGACGTTGTTCAACGTATGGCGATAAGGTATAATGGTTGTGAATATAAATATAAAGCATGCAGATACAGCCATTATTTAATGGAAGTATTCAGAATTGGAGTGAATTTCTTGCATAAACAATCAAACGTAGATGTTAGAAGATTTATAGAGACATTTGAATGCTTGTCAAGAGTCGAACGGCATAAGCAGCCTTTATTAGGCTTAAAACAAAGTGAAGTACGTGTTCTACTCTGTATTGAATACCTTTCCCGTGAAAGCCAGCATGTCATTACCATTTCTGAGATAAGCAGAAGAATGTTCGTAACTTCCCCTACCGTTACAGAATTAATCAAAAGTTTAAGTTCCAAGGGGTATATTGATCGATGTGTTGACTCCAAAGACAAGCGAGTCGCTGATATAAAACTAACACACAAGGGTGAAAAGATAGTTCAAAAAGCTATTGAATACTTTACCTGTTTATTTTCCGGTCTTATTGAGAAATTAGGAGCTGAACAAAGTGAGACATTACTTGATTTATTGGATAAGGTATGTCTCTACCTAAGTGAAACGAACATTGAGATTGATTAATACACGGCTTTAGTTGGAAAGGGTGCCCCAGGACAACTGCTCATTACTGTAAAATAAGTTAAATCCAATAAGATATTATCTTACTGGATTTTTTGTGGGTAAGTTTCAAGTTTATAACTCAATTTGTTGTATTTTTATGAATTTAAACGTATACAACCTTACTCTTTTCCTACAAAGACGGTTCCTATATCATCGCCGTTAATAATATTCATTACAGCCTCAGGATGGCTTCCGTTTGTAAGCACCACATTTACTCCCGCCCTTGTAGCAATCTTCGCCGCCTTGAGTTTAGTAACCATTCCGCCCGTTCCACGCTTTGTACCCGCGCCGTCAGCACAACATTCAATTTCAGGAGTAATTTCCTTGATAACAGAAAGCATTTTTGAATTGGGGTTCTTCCTGGGATCAGAGTCATAAAAACCATCAATATCGGAAAGTATTATAAGTAAATCAGCTCTTATTAATTTAGAAACTATAGCTGATAACGTATCGTTTTCACTAAAGGTGTCTTTCTGTCCTACCTTAAGCTCTACAATCGATACTGAGTCATTTTCATTAACTATGGGTATAATTCCCTTGGTCAACAATGTTTCGAAGGTATTTACAACGTTTCTGGAGCAGGTATCGTCACCAACAATATCCCTTGTTAAAAGAATTTGAGCAACAGTATGTCCATATTCTGAAAAAAACTTACTGTACATATGCATAAGTTCACACTGACCAACAGCTGCTACAGCCTGTTTTTCACGTATGGTTTTTGGCCTTTCGGGCAGTTTTAACTTATCGACCCCGACGCCGATTGCACCAGAAGTAACCAGTACTACTTCCCTTCCCTGATTGGACAGATCTGAAATAATTCTGGCCAGCTTGTCTATCCTTGTAAAATTAATTTTGCCTGTTTCATATGTCAATGTGGATGTCCCCACTTTTATCACAATGCGATGTGCATCTTTTAAATCTTCTCTCCTAAAGCCCATAATGACCTCCATACAGGTTCCAAGCATATAAAAATACCAACTTGGATATGTAACCTAAATAAATATTATATAATTTCTTATTATACAAATATTTTATATTTATACAACAGACAAAATTATATAATATTTTTAATAGTTGGTAAAGCACCTACTCCGACAGCTCTTCAACCCTCTTCCTGAAGGTTATGATTTCTCTTATACTTTCAATTTTTCTTAAAACATACGCGTTTTCAAACACATAGAACAACACAACTCCAAGTATTGTGGAGGCAACTGCATCCAGAATGCTATGTTGCTTGACAAAAAAAGTTGAAAGGTATATGGATACACATATGAAAGCTGTAGATAGCTTCAATATCTTGCTTCTGTTATGTTTAAAAATGAATAAGGTTATTAAAAGCGTATCCATCATATGAATACTTGGAAAACAATTATAAGGCTTATCATTACCATATATAAACAATACCATTTGTTTAAGTATATTTGTTCCTTCTATAGCAGGTCTTGGAACG
Organism: Bacillota bacterium; assembly: GCA_023412635.1. Classification (GTDB taxonomy): domain Bacteria; phylum Bacillota; class Clostridia; order Acetivibrionales; family DSM-1351; genus Ruminiclostridium. The sequence continues at coordinate 1,419 of JAEYNI010000153.1, read as the reverse complement.
GTAGTCGGGAAAATGACATAAATCAGGAAACATACCAGCATTCCAGTTACTATGCTGAATAACAGCTTAAAGTAGGTTTTATAATCTGTAAAAGCCAAAACAAGCAACGCTCCGAAGGTATAAGCATACCAGAATACATAGGGTAATATAAACCACTCATTAAAAGGTATGAACTTATCAAGAAATATGGTTATATCGTACGCAGTTGTAGTAGAAAGGTTTATCAGAAAATATAACCCCTGGGCAGCAGGTATTAAGAGTATAAATAAAAGTCTGAAAAAATATCCGGTAAAACTATTTGACTTCAGTAAATCAGTGTTTATCTTTATATCTTTGTTCGTCTTTATGCCATTGTTCATCTTTATATCATTATTCATCTTTTCTCTCCCATGATGTATTTTGCAACTCCGACATAGTATTTTACGATATAATAGTGAAAATGTTTGGTTTCTCATTAAGAAAATTATGTTATGCTCCTGTGGAGTCAGCCTGTATTAGTGAATATCCGACAGTAAATTCAAACCGACAACACCAATAATAATTAAGCTTATAAAAATAATTTTCAGAAAACTAATCTGATCCTTAAAAAATATAAAGCCTATTATCGTCAATAATGCAATACCAACCCCTGACCAGGTTGCATATGCTGTAGCAATCTGTATCTTTTTTAGCGCTAATGTAAGCATACCAAGGCTAAGAATGTAAAATACCAGCATTAATATTGAATATTTTATGTTGGTAAAGCCCTCTGATAATTTCATCATAATTGTACCGGTAACTTCAAACATTATCGCTGCTGTTAAAAGAAGCCATTTCACTGCGTTTTTTACCTCCCAGAACAGTTCCTTCCGCTAAATCTTTTATCAGGCCTTTTAAGAAAAACATCGGGTAAATAACCAGATACAGATTTGCTGCCCACCATGAAAAATCAAAGTCTTTCTGGAGTGTCCAAAAGGAAATAGCCATAAGTCCCGAGCAAAAAGTTAGTGTCAGTGAAAGCAGACTTAGCACCTTCCATGCACTATGCCTTTTTTTATACAAATACAGGCTGACAAGTCCGGTGAAGGATATAAGCAAGTCGATCGGCAAAAACGACCAGTTCCATGAAACCATTATCGGATTTCTATAGTCCTTGAATAAGAATTCATCAGGTATCACTTGAAACAATGTAATAGTCCAGTACAAAACAAAGCTTATATCAGTTACCAGAAAAAAATACTTTAGTCTTTTCATTTACTTAACACCTGCTTCTCTGTTTGCTGAGTTCCCGCTTAATTTCTGAACCGCCCTGTTGAGGGACTCACTTAAAATTTCTACCTGTTCAACTGTAAAGGTATCCTTTAACAGCTCGGCAAGTCTTTCATATAACCTATAGTCCCCCTCAATGATAGCGAGACCTTTTTCCGATAACTGTAGAAA
>JAEYNI010000135.1 GCA_023412635.1 Bacillota bacterium | reverse complement strand
TAGTGGAGGTGAACAGAATGCTGCAGGGCGAAATAATACAGGTAATACAAATGGTAATTATATTATTTGTAACTTTTTTGCTTGCATACAGTTTTGTTCAGAACTTCCGTTGCTTAAAAACAGTTTCTGCTATTTCAGCAATCAGCTTTTATATCAATGCAGCTGTTTTGTATGAAAGAAGTCTATATGTAGTTAATTATAATTGCTATCATAAATTTGAAATCTGGAGGAAATACCGATTTAGTTAGAAGTGATGCTCTAAACCTATAAATTTATGTACATTACTAGTATATTTTCTGTAGGAGCGGATATACATTGTACCCGCTACCAGAATTAATTTTACACGTAGATAGGAGATTATATGAGCATCTTATTTAATTTTATAAACACGATTATGAGCGAGTTATATTCCTTTGTTGGTGACTGGGGAATAGCTATTGTTCTTGTTACACTTATTATCAGGCTTTGCCTGCTACCTTTGTCACTTAAACAAAGGAAAAGCATGTCCCGGCAGCAGATATTTTCGGGAAAAATAGAGGAAGTAAAACAAAAATATGCCAATGATAAGGAAAAGCAGCAGGAGGAGATAGCAAAGCTTTCTTCCGAAAGCATTAAGGGAATGGTTGGATGTCTGATTACTATATTACAGATACCGATAATGTATACGTTGTATAAAGTATTCTCTGAAATGCCGGTTCAAGTAGGAAGTGTTATTGTTCCATGGATTAGCAATATAAAACTACCTGACGCCTATCACATAATCCCATTAATAGCTGTATTGATTCAGCTTCTGCCCAATATTATTACTACCTATGCACCTGTTAAAAATGCTAAAGAAAATGGTTTGCGCTGGCCACAACTATTGATTATGGGTGGTTTTAGCATGATATTCTTTGTAAAAGCTCCGGTGACACTAGGGATTTATTGGGTAACGTCAGGACTTTTCAGTACACTGGAACTGGTTCTGTATAACAGGTTTGGAAAGACAGCAGTTGCTGAACAGTAATAAGTACTATATAAACGAATTAAAAGCCCATCAGAATTCGCTTGTGTAAAAGGCGGATTTCGATGGGCTTTTTTGCTAAATATTAACTCCTGACATTATTCAGCACTGCTGCTCCTGTCTCTTCCTCAAACTGTTTGAGATAGAGGGAGTGGTAATAACCTTTTTGCCTTAGGAGCTCCTTGTGAGTTCCACTTTCAATAATCTTTCCGTTTTTGACAACCAGAATGATGTCTGCTTTCTTAATGGTGGAAAGCCTGTGAGCAATCAGGAAGGAGGTTCTGTCTTTTAATATATGCATTATCGCTTCCTGGATGAGTTGCTCTGTTTGAGTATCAATGGAGGAAGTTGCTTCATCCAGTACGAAAATACTCGGATTAGCAATTATGGCGCGAGCGAAGGATATCAGCTGCTTTTCACCTGTAGACAGCCTGTCGCCGCCTTCACCGATATTTGTATCCAGACCGTTTTCCATATTTTTGACGATTCCATCTGCCGCAACTACTTTTATGGCGGCTTCAATTTCTTCATCAGTAGCGTCAAACTTACCGTACCTGATATTCTCGCGTATTGTACCGGAGAACAGGTGCGGACTCTGAAGAACATAACCTATGTTGTTGTGAAGCCACAGCTGAGAGCGTTCCCTGTAGTCCTTTCCATCGATCAATACTCGGCCGCTGGTAGGCTCAAAAAATCTACAGGCCAGATTTACAAGGGTACTTTTACCTGCACCTGTTTCTCCAACAATTGCAACGGTAGTTCCTGCAGGTATTTTAAGATTGAAGTTTTCAAGGATATATTCATCTCCGTCAGGATACTTGAAGGAAACGTCCTTAAACTCTATGTCACCCCTAAGAGTCTCCCAATTTTCCTTCTTAGGGTTAAAATTATCTCCATACTTTTCAATAACTTCAGGTGTATCAGTTATCTGAGGCTCTGTCTCAAGAAGTCCGGTAACCCTTTCGATATTAGCCTGAGTTGAAACAAAGTCTGCAAATACACGGGCAATCTGCTGAATAGGCTCAAATATGCTGATGGCATATGTAATAAAGGCCGAAAAAGTTCCAAAGAAAAGTGGGTCTTTTATTACCAGATTACCGCCGCTGACAATTACAAAGCAAACGGCAAGTGTGCTAAAGGTCAGAACAATTGGTATAAACACAGCATTAAGTAAGGTTGATTTAATAGTGTAATTATAGTATCTATCAGTTATTTCAGAGAAATCCTTTAGATTCTTGTTTTCAATAACCAGAGTCTTGGAGGTTCTGGCACCTGTTATACCTTCATTAAAAGCACCTGTCATCCTTGAATTTACCTTACGGATTTTTCTGTTAATGTTCAGAATTTTTTTCTGAAAATACATAGTTATTATTGTAATTGCCGGGATAATACACATAACCAGTAATGCCATCTTTGCATTTAGAATCAGCATTGCAATAAACACACCAATTACATAAATTACAGCCCACAACATGTCTATAATTCCCCAGGACACCATCTGACCAATACGTCCTGTATCACTCATTACTCTGGCCATCATATAGCCTACAGGGGTAGTATTGTAATATGAGAAGGACAGCTTCTGAAGATGTACAAACAAGGCTCTTCGTATAGCTTTTGCAACATTAAGCTCGACCTTCATTGCATTTTTTATGAAGAATACAACTGACAGTGCCTGTAATAAAAGCAGGCAGCCGTACGCAACAGCGAATTTTTCGATTCCAGCTGTAGACTTGGTTATGATAAAATTATTGATGGCATAGCGCTGGAATAGCGGATAGACTACATCAATTATCGAAACCATGACCAGGAACGACATAGCTAATATAAAAACTTTTTTATACAACTTTACAAAAGGTATTATTTTGGCCCAAATTTTAATTGAAAAGGGCTTTTTGTATTCCTCTTCTTCAAAGTATGACATTATTTATCACCTCCAATTGAAACATTCTGATTTGAGTCAAGAAATTCGGTTTCCAGACTGCTTTGAATGTCGTAAATTCTTCTGTAGATTCCGTTTTCATTTTCAAGTAATTCTTTATGTGTTCCTAGCTCGGAAATCTGTCCATCATCCAATACCATTATTACATCTGCATTCATAAGTGTGGTAATTCTGTGTGAAACAAGTATAACCGTACTACCGGAAGTATTGTTTTTCAGCGAACCACGTATTTTGGCGTCGGTTTCGGAGTCGACAGCCGATAATGAGTCATCGAAAATCATTATGGGGGAGCGCTGCATAAGCATTCTTGCTATTGCTACCCTTTGTTTCTGTCCTCCGGATAATGTAACGCCGCGTTCTCCTACGATGGTGTCATAGCCTTTTGAGAAGTTCATTATAGCATCGTCAACGGCAGCTACCTCTGCAAAGTGTCGGATTTCTTCTATACTGTTTGTTCCTGCAAAGGCATCAATATTTTGATGGATTGTTTTTGAAAAGAGGAAGGGCTCCTGAAGCACAAAGCCAATATTGCTTCTAAGATGTTCCAGCTTAATCTGCCTTACATCAACACCACCTATTTCAATAGAACCCTTTCCCTCAGGAAGCTCGTACAGCCTGTCAAGCAGGTACATTATTGTAGATTTTCCCGATGCAGTTCCGCCAAGAATCCCAAAGGTTGTTCCTGCTTTGATTTTGAAGGATATATTTTTGAGTACTGGTTTCTGCCCCTCATAATCAAAGGTTACATTTTTGAATTCTATATCTTTGTTCATATCAGGAGTAATAGCATCAAGATTATCCTTTTCCTGTTCTTCTGAAATTATTTCCTTAATACGGCTGAGAGAAACACTGGTCTTACTCATTTCTGAGAGTATACGGCCAAATTGTCTTACAGGCCATACAAGCATGGAATTGTAGAATACAAAAACAAGAAATTCTCCAAGAGTAATGACTCCGCCGGCAGCTTCAACAGCTCCCAATACAATGATAGTCATTACCTGCAGTCCGGATACCAGGTCACCAATACCCCAATACTTGCTAAGCAGAAGTCCCAGTTTGATCCAATAGTTTGCAAAGTAATCATTTTTTGTATCAAAATTCTCTATTTCATAAGCCTGTCGTCCGAAGGCACGAACTACACGCACTCCGGTAAAATTCTCCTGAACCATGGCGGATAGCGCACCCTCAGCCTCGTCTGCGTACTTAAACCTGTCTGCAATCTTTTTAAAGAATATTCCCGAATAGGCAACAACCACAGGAATAAACGCCAGAGCAATAAGAGAAAGCTTGACATTCATCATAAACATAAGGGTGAGGGAGAACCCTACCAAAAATACTGTTCTGACCATCTCAATAAATTGTATGGAAAGAAAGTTTTTTACAGTTTCCACGTCTGAGGTACAGCGTTGAATTATATCACCTGTCTGATTCTTAACATGCCAGCTGTAAGGAAGTTTTTGTATATGATCGAAAAGATGATTACGCATCTTTCTGATAGTTCCCTCCGAGGCTTTGGCCATACAGTATCTGAAAAGAAAAGTAAAAATACCGGACAAGATGGACAGAAACAAAGCCAATGAAGCACAAATAAAGAGGTTGCTTCTTAGAAAGAGTACACCACCGTTATTATTTACGAGGTCCAATAGAATCTTGGGCAATTTCAATTCTTCAGTTCCAATGATATTATCCACTATTATTTTAATAATCTGAGGCATCAGATAGTTAAATATAATTGCCAGCATAGTAAATATAACTGCAAGTATGTAAAACCAACGGAAGCCTTTTATAAACGAATAAAGCATTTTAAATCTGCCTTTATTTCCAGGCTGCATATATAACTCTCCTTTTTTAGTAGTGTCTTAAATAATCGTCATATTTAGTTTAAGTGCTCGAGTTAATGAAAAAAGTGAAATAAAAAAACACGATACCATAGCATCGTGTTTAAAATATTCAATTTTAATATTTCAAAAATAATGACGGTTACTTAAGTGTTTGACCCAATACAAGTACGCAAAAATGGAATACTTACTTGTTCAGGATCCAATATTCAATTATTTACCGAGCACCTCGCTAATTTTAATTGATGACATCTTTGTAAACACTCCTTTCACCTAGATTAGTTTTTTACTTACCAAGATATGTTATTATACTGGTGCCTGTCCTGTCAATAGTTGTAATGAATTTGTAAACTTAGTTACCTTATTTTTCTTGATAGAAAAAAATAGTGCAAATTAATGTAAATAAATTTTTAATATGACACACAGTTGTCCTATTTATAAATATATAATTTATAGTAAAATAATAGAAGGAGAGTAATTTTATGAATAATATTGAAATGAAATTGTGCCAGAGTTGTGGAATGCCCATGGAAAATGCTGAGTTATACGGAGCAAACGCTGATGGCACAAAAAATGAAGATTATTGCCATTACTGTTTTATTAATGGTTCCTTTTCAAAAGAAGAAACTATGGAGGAAATGATAGAATCCTGTATACCTTTTGTATCAAAGGGTAATCCATGGTCGGATGAAGAAACTGCCAGAAAAGCTATGCTTGAAATGTTTCCACAACTTAAAAGATGGAAGGATAGATGTTAGAATTTTAACTTATTAAGGCCAGAAATTGTGGTTATAGCCATATCATAATTTGTTATGGTCACAAATGGGGCTTATGGAGGCAAATATGATCGAGTTACCTGAAGCAATTGAGATTTCCAGGCAATTAAGGGAAAGTATTCACGGCAAAAAAATTACTAATGTGACTGTTGCACATAGTCCCCATAAGTTTGCCTGGTATCATGGAGATCCTGGTCGTTATCACGAGCTTCTAACCGGAAAAACCATTGGTGTTACAAGAGGCGTGGGAAGCATGGTGGAAATAAAGGCAGAAGATGCAGTAATTTTATTCAGTGAAGGAGTTGCTATCAGATTTCATGGTGAGACTGAAAAAATTCCGCAGAAACACCAACTACTGATTGAATTTGATGATTATTCGGCAATAAGTGGGTCAATTCAAATGTATGGCGGACTGTTCTGTTTCCGGCAGGGCGAATTTGAAAACCAGTATTATTCTGTCGCTCAGGAGAAAATATCACCGCTTTCAGAGCAGTTTGACCAAGCTTATTTTGAAAGTATTATTTCCGATCCTCAAAACAGCGGTTTAAGTGCAAAAGCTCTGCTAGCCACCGAACAAAGAATACCGGGGCTTGGTAATGGTGTTTTACAGGATATTTTACTTAATGCTTCAATTCATCCAAAAAGGAAAGTGAAAACCTTTACAGAGCAGGATAAATCAAATTTATTCAATTCAGTAAAAAATACATTGGCCGAAATGACTTTCCAGGGAGGCAGAGATACTGAAAA
>JAEYNI010000108.1 GCA_023412635.1 Bacillota bacterium | reverse complement strand
AGTATTTACAATACTTTGAAAGCGCACATGGCCAATTAACCTCCTTTATTCGCCTTATAGCGGATAGGGAGTAGATAAATTTCATTACATTTTGTGGCCGCTATGTCGGCTCATGGAGGTTAATATGCCGATTAATATAGAAGCCCTGTCGTATACTTATTCAAACGGCGGTCCTTTTGAGAAAAATGCATTGCATGATATAAATATTAATATAGATGACGGTGAATTTATTGGAATTATCGGACATACCGGGTCCGGTAAATCTACACTTATACAGCACCTAAACGGTATTTTAAAGCCCACAGGAGGCAGAGTCACTATAAACGGGATTGATACAAAACAAAGAGACCTGAAGGAATTAAGACGTCAGGTGGGTATTGTTTTTCAATACCCTGAGCACCAGTTGTTTGAGGATACAGTTAAAAAGGATATTTCATTCGGACTTCAGAAGCAGGGACTTAAGGAAGAGGAAATCCAGCAGAGAGTTATTTCTGCGCTGCATTCAGTGGGGTTAAATGAAGCATTGCTGGAAAAGTCACCCTTTGAGCTTTCGGGAGGCCAGAAACGTAGAGTAGCCATTGCCGGAGTAGTTGCAATGATGCCAAAAATATTAGTGCTTGATGAGCCGACTGCAGGCCTCGATCCCAGTGGAAGGGATGAAATTTTCGGGTATATTAAGCAGCTGCATAAAGACTTTAATATGACAATAATACTGGTATCACACAGTATGGAGGATATAGCTAAACTGGCACAAAGAGTAATAGTAATGAATCAGGGAACGGTTTTTATGGATAAGCAGTCACGAGAGGTTTACACGCAACCGGAAGCACTTGAAAAAATTGGCCTTTCAGCGCCTCAGATAACATACCTTGTAAAGAAGCTTAAGACTATAATGCCAGATATCGATGAAAACATTTTTACTGTAGGGGCCGCTGTAGAAGAGCTTAGAAAGCATTTAAAGGCGTAGTTGCTTACAGGTAAAATCCTATGTATTACTGCTCAAGATACTGCAAGACAGTGGAATGGAGATTAAATGATACGTGATATAACAATCGGTCAGTATGTCCCCGGGGATTCATTGATTCATAAGTCTGACCCCAGAACAAAGATTATACTGACATTTGTAATGATGATATTTATATTTTTAGTAACTACCTACTGGGGATATCTTTTACTTACACTTTTTACAGCATTGACTATTGTGTCGGCAAATATACCCTTCAAATTTGTCCTAAAGGGTATTAAGCCTGTAATATTCATAGTTATCTTTGCCGGGATTATTAATATTTTTACAATCGGGGGTACTCCGATTTTTGAACTTGGTTTTCTCAAAGTAACCTATGAGGGTGTGGACACAGCAGTTAAAATGTCAATACGACTATTTCTGCTGATAATTATTGCCAGCTTGCTGACATATACTACCACACCTATCGCGTTAACCGACGGAATAGAAAAGCTTATGGGGCCATTGAGGAAGATAAAGGTTCCTGTTCATGAGATAGCTATGATGATGACTATAGCACTAAGATTTATACCCACCTTGCTCGAGGAAACAGATAAGATTATAAAAGCCCAATCCTCAAGAGGAGCCGACTTTGACAGCGGAAACATAGTGCAACGCGCTAAAAGCTTTATTCCTGTTCTTATACCGTTGTTTATCAGCGCGTTCCGAAGGGCTGATGAGCTTGCTACTGCAATGGAGGCAAGGTGTTACAGAGGCAGTGAAGGCAGAACAAGGATGAAGCAGCTGAGCCTTACAAAGTACGATCTTATAGTATCAGCAATAACCGTAGTGTTTATGGCTTGGGTACTGGTGATGCAGAATGTGGTGTGGTAGGAGCCTGGAGAGAGCAGAAGGCAGTAAATGGTGAAGAGTTAGGATTGAATGGTTGTGAAAGGCTTGCTTCCGCAAGCCGGAATTTATAGAAATTGTGAATGGGGAAGAGTAAAGAGTTGGTGGTAACATGCGAAATATAAAATTAACTATAGAATACGACGGAACAAACTATCATGGCTGGCAGATTCAGAAGAATGCCGTAACGGTTCAGGAAAAGGTTGAGAAGGCTCTTTCAAAACTCTTTGGTATACAAACTGGGGTTGTAGGCTGCAGTAGAACCGACGTCGGTGTTCATGCTTATGGTCAGGTTGCGCATTTTCTGACTGATTCCACCATCCCCGGCGAAAAGTTTTCCTATGCTATAAACAATCTGCTGCCTGAGGATATTGTTGTTCAGAAATCGGAGGATGTGCCTGAAAGCTTTCACGCCAGATATTCCTCGAAGGGAAAGAAGTATAGGTATCTCATATCAAACACTGCCCACCAGTCTGCGTTAATGCGCAACAGGGCATGTCATGTGAGGCCGGGGCTGGATTTCGAACAGATGAGAAAAGCTGCGGCACATTTTATCGGAGAACATGATTTTGCAGCTTTTCAGGCCACGGGAGGGCAAGTCCGAAGTACTGTCAGGGAAATCTACAGCATGAGTATAGTTAAAAGAGAAGATAACCTCATTGAACTTGAGGTTACAGGTAATGGTTTCCTTTACAACATGGTAAGGATAATAGCAGGAACTTTGATTTATGTAGGGATGGGCAAGCTTAAGGAAGGTGATATTCCCGAAATAATTGCCGGACTTGACCGGACGAAAGCCGGGAAAACAGCCCCGGCTCAGGGGTTATACCTGATGGAAATATATTATTGAGCTGAATTTTTAGTATGAAAAAATCAATAAAGAGGCTTTGGAGGGAATATGAACATTGCAGTGGCACAAATAAGTCCCATAGACGGAGATGTTCAACACAATTTAAATGAGCATTATAAGCTTATCAAGCTTGCTGCCAAGCAGGGGGCTAGGTTAATCGCATTTCCTGAAATGTCTGTCACAGGTTATGTAAGGGAGCGGGCAAATGAACTTTCATTTAGTGAAAACGATTCCAGGCTTAATAAATTACATCAGCTGGCAGCCGAAAATAACATTAT
>JAEYNI010000098.1 GCA_023412635.1 Bacillota bacterium | reverse complement strand
ATAACGAGAAGCAGGGAAATTACTTTTCTCCCCTTTGGTGAAAATGTGTGTTTCATTATAAATCCTCCCTTAGTTTGTTTATTGAATTCTCGGAAGTATACTTCCGTAAACTCCTTCTTTTAAACCATGATAATAAAGAATGCTTATTATTCTACTCGTCAGGATATCAGCCAAAATCACAATACACCTTATATGTATACCTAATTCCAAATTCATAATAAAATTTAATCTTTACAGAAATACTTTTTGAATTAATAAGAGGTTTTGTTCTATTAATGTCAATAAATGTTCAATAGAAAAATTTATAACTACTACTGAGCGTTGAGACACTGTTCGTTGACAGTTAAAAAAATATATATAAATATCATTGTTTCTCCTTACACTTTTACAGTACAAATATATTTGAAATCTTTAGTTGTATTATACTAAATAATTTTACATAAATCAATAAATATTTTATTAACTTTTATAAATTATTTATTTTTACTATAAATCTTGGCTCGTCTTTACCTCTCTGAGTACTAATTTATAAGTTTATTAAAGAATGCTAAAATCTTTTTTCCTGGACGTACTGTACTTGATAAAGAGTAATTCTAAAAAATTAATCTAAGGTTTGAGGATTATTAAGTTTACTTCATGGGAAAATTGTATCACGACCAGCAAAATAACTTGGAATTAACGGAAAACGTCAAATTAATATAAGATTGTAGGGCACTAATTAAATTAATGTAATTCTTATTTCTGAAGTTTTCTCATATCTATAACTCGCTTTGCTTTACCCTCACTTCTTTCTATGGTTTTTGGCTCCACCAGCCTGATATTTGCGCTAATTCCCAATGTCCCATAAATTTCTTTCCTTATTTTCTTCTCAATTGTATCTATCTTTTTTATCCCATCATAAAAGATGTTCTGAGACATTTCAATTAAAATCTCAAGTACGTCAAGATTATCAACCCTGTCTACTTTCAAAAGATAATGGGGGGCTGTCTCGCCGACTTCCAGCAGTACATTTTCAATCTGGGAAGGAAAAACATTTACTCCTCTGATTATCAGCATATCGTCACTTCTTCCTGTCACCTTATCCATTCTTACCAGTGTTCTATCGCACTCACACTTTTCATAGTTCAAAGAGGATATATCATGGGTTCTATATCTGATCAGCGGCAGTCCCTCTTTGGTGATAGTGGTGAAGACTAGCTCGCCTTTTGTACCCGGCGGAAGAACTTCCTCAGTTTCAGGATTTATTATTTCAGGTATGAAATGGTCCTCCTGAATATGAAGACCATTTTTACAGGCACAATCTATTGCCACCCCGGGTCCAATGATTTCGCTGAGCCCGTATATATCCATTGCCACAATTCCCAGCCGCTCCTCTATTTCCTTTCTCATGTTATCCGACCAGGGTTCAGCTCCAAAAATTCCAGCCTTTAACCGTAAGTCACTCTTGTTTATACTCAGACTTTCCATCTCTTCAGCTAAATAAAGAGCATAAGATGGAGTACATGCCAAAACAGTTGTTCCAAAATCCTTCATTACCTGCAACTGTCGTTTGGTATTTCCTCCCGAAATAGGTATAACTGAAGCACCTATTTTCTCTGCACCATAGTGAAGCCCTAACCCCCCGGTAAATAAACCATAACCATAAGCAACCTGTACTATATCATTCTTATCAGCACCAGCACTATATAATGATCTTGCAACTACCTCTGCCCAGGTATTTAAATCACTCTGAGTATACCCAACCACAGTCTGTTTGCCTGTTGTTCCGGAAGATGCATGAATACGTATAATTTCACCCATCTCTACAGCAAACATACCGTAGGGATATGTGTCTCTCAAATCCTGCTTGGTTGTAAACGGCAGCTTTTTTATATCCTTAACGGACTGTATATCATCTGGTCCAATACCGGCTTTTTTCATTTTATTATTGTAAAAAGGTACGTTTGAATAGACCCTTCTTATAGTATTTTTTAGTCTTTCATTTTGAACCTCTTCTATCTTCTCTCTAGGCATACATTCATATTCAGGGTTCCAGTATTGCATTTTATACCTCCTAAAATGTCTTAATTTTTACAAATTAACTTATGAAAGAATTAGCTTTTTGATAGTCTGTGATCGGTTATCTTTTGAAATAGTACAATCTACATTGTGTATTGAATTAGTATCCTTAAAATTAATATATTTACATAAAATCCATTGTGTACCACTTGTATGAAAATTAGTGTCATTCTATACATTGTAGCTGCTGCATTTTGCTGTATTTTACAGTAAATGTAACAGTTATTTAAAGGACTACATAATATGTAATTGTGAAATTAATATGGAGAACATGATATGAGTAATGACATTAAAGTCTTCCCGGAATACAACATTACAGATAAACCGACCGGCAGCGCTATCGTTGATTATAAAGATATTATACCGGCGACTGCTCATGATATTGGTAATTATATTGCCAAGTACGGAATGGCAAATTTTCAGATTCAATTTATAATGAAAATTGATGGCACGCTAGACTTTGATACTCTGGTAAGGGCAGTTAGATTGTCGGTTGAGGCAGAACCAGTTTTCGGATGTCGGTTTGTTAAAAGCGATTCGCCTTATTGGAAACGTTTTGATGATATTGATGATATCAACAAGTTCTGTTCCTTCGTAGAGACCGACAATGACGAGGACGGTGTTAAAAGATTCCTGGAAAGCCCAATGAGCATGGATAAGGATCCTATGGTTTTAATCAGACTGATTCGAAAAGGGGCATATGATACATTGGGCATTAAAATTAACCATGTATGCTGCGATGGCGCTGGCGCCAGAGAATATGTCCTGCTTCTTTCAGATATTTATTCACACATTGCAGCTGGAGATACCGCGTATATACCTGATATAAGTATTCGTGACAGAAAAGATATTGATGAACTAAAAATTGCTTGCAGTGATGAAAGCCCTGATACAGCTTGGAGTATTCAACAGCAAGTTGCATTACCTACCTGGACCTTTCCATGGAAGAATAACCAAATGGGAAAGGTAATTTTCCCTGTATGTAAGCTTCCTCAGGGTCAACTTGAAATAATGAGAAAATATGCTAAGGACAGAAATGCAACAATCAATGACTTGTTACTGACTGCAATTTTCAGGGCAATGTTTAAAATAACTAAAGCCCCATATGGTATTCCAATGGATCTTCCTATAACTATTGATTTGCGTAAGTATCTTTCTGATCAAAAGGCTAATGCTATAAGGAACTTATCCGGCGGAATAATTATAAAGATAGACAGAAGGCATCACGAGACTTTCGAAGATACCCTTGCAAGAGTAACAGCCGTTACTTCAGAGATGAGGTCCAAACATCCAAGTATATTAAACTCCCTATGGGCAGAATATATCGAGAGTATAAGTTTCCGTAATGTATGTGCTTATTACAAGTATTTATCTCAACTAATCGAATTTACATCGAGTAATCCATTTTTTACTATTGCTAATTGCGGCCTCGCATTATCAAACTGCGGTTATATCTCAAAGAATCCGATTAATTTTGGTAATAGAACGGTAACTGATGCATACATCATACCGCCAGTTGTTCGTGCTCCGGCGTTACTGCTTGTTGCAAGTACCTATAACGGTATTGTTACTTTAGCAATCGGTTATTATGAACCTTCAGCCAATAAGTCTGATATTGAAAATCTCCTGAACAAAATTAAGAAAGAGCTAATAGAGGGATGTAACCAATAAAATCCACTATAGCCCTGTTTTTATAAAAAAGACTTAAATTGAGTCTTTTTTATATAAATAAGTTAAATAAGGTATAGCACATATTACACTGAAACAGCATACCCTATTATGTATAATCACTTATTACTGGAATGGAGATTGTGATATGACTGTTAAAGAAAAGCTAAACTTACTTGAGGAGTTGCTTCTCATTGAAAAGGATACATTGGATGAGTCCGCTGTTCTAAGTACTGTCAACGAATGGGACTCAATGGCTGCCGTATCTACGATTGCTATGTTTGATAGCGTTTACGGCAAGGAAATCAAATCAGAAGATGTTAAAAAGTTTATAACTGTTAAAGACATTCTTGATGAAATGGAGTGAGGTGTAAACAATTGGCTAACGGTATATTAAAGAACGTAGAGATTAAGGGTATAGCCTGTGCGGTACCTGAACGTATAATAAACAATGAAGATTACTTTGGAACCTTTGGTGAAGAGAGTGTACGTAAGTTCATCAATATGACAGGAGTAAAGACAAGACATGTAGCTATTGATGAGCAATGCAGTTCTGATTTATGCTATATCGCAGCTAAAAATATCATGGAAAAGCTAAACTGGGATGCATCCTCCATAGATGCAGTAATTCTTATAACCCAGACACCTGATTATGCAGTACCCGCAACAGCTTGCGTTCTGCAGCATAGACTCGGGTTAAGCGAGGACTGTATAGCCTTTGACATTAATCTTGGTTGTTCTGCCTATGTTTATGGTGTGTGGCAAGCAGCAACAATGATATCAACACAGAACATTAACAGAGTTCTTCTGCTGGTTGGAGATACAAGTAACTTCGGTATAAATCAAAATGATAGTGCTACGGCTATGATTTTTGGTGACGGAGGTTCGGCTACTGCCTTAGAAAAGTCAGAGGGCAAAGAGATAAAGTACTTTTTAAAGACTAAGGGCAGCGGCTACAAAAGTATCATGGTACCTGCAGGGCATGCAAGAAGCAGGAGTAAAAGTATAACTGATGCATCTGCTTATGATTTGTCTATGAATGGAGCTGATGTTTTTGCCTTTACTATTACGGACGTCCCTAAAGCCTTAACTACCTTTATGTCAGAGTATTCCATTGAAAAGAATGATGTTGACATGTTTGTTTTTCATCAGGCCAACTTATATATTCTAAAACATTTAGCAAAAAAACTCGGTTTACCTTCCGAAAAAGTCCCTGTATCAATTGACAGATATGGTAATACAAGTGGTGAATCCATCCCCTTAACTTTGGTTGATGCAATAGGAGGAGATCAATCTGAAGGTACAGTCAAACTTATGTTATGTGGATTTGGCGTTGGACTGTCCTACGGAGGAGTTTATCTCGAAATAAATAAGTCCGCATTTATGCCGATGATATATACCGATTATTATTTCAATGGAGATGATAGAAAATGATAAACCCCTTGGATCTCAGCGGGAAAAATATATTGGTTACAGGAGCCTCCTCAGGGATAGGAAAAGGTATTTCAATATTTTTAAGCAAAGTCGGAGCAAACATTACTTTGGCTGCAAGGAATGAAGAGAAGCTTAAAGATACCTTGAAAGAACTGGAGCCGGGCAATCATTCCTATTATCCGATTGACTTGAATAATTATAAGGATATAGAGGTTATGATGGACAATATAACTTCTGATGGTAAAAAGCTTAACGGGATGGTACATTCAGCAGGTATTTCTCGTACAATTCCCATACAGTATTTAAAATTTTCAGACCTGAACAATATTATGTCCATTAATTTCTACTCCTTCATGGAACTTGTAAAACATTTCAGTAAAAGGAAATACAATGAAGATGGTGGCAGCATCGTTGCTATTTCATCAATTTCCAGCAGAGTTGGTGCAAGAGGACTGGCTGCATACTCTGCCAGCAAGGGGGCTCTTGAAAGTGCTATAAGGTCATTAGCACTGGAGCTTGCACCAAGAAAGATAAGAATAAACTCTATCTCACCAAGTATGATAAAAACTCAAATATATGACGGATTGGTTGATCTTGTTAACAATAACAATTTTGAAGCGGATCTGAAAAAAAGACAGATTCTTGGTCTTGGTACTCCTGAGGATGTTGCCTCGGCAGCAGCTTTTCTACTTAGTGACGCCTCCAGTTTTGTTACCGGCACATCGATGATAGTAGATGGTGGATATTTAGCCCATTAACTAGAGTTTTTCTTCTCATAACTCAATAAACAGCATCTTCGGAGGCTGCTTTTACGATTTTCACAAGAAATTTGCTTCCAAATTCCTATACGCACAAAAAAGCTGCCTCTCGACAGAATTTTTCCTATTTTGAGGCAGCTCCTTTAATTTTCATTTTAATACTTATATACTAACCCCCACATCCTGAAATTAGTTCATCCTTAATCTTCCTAAGAAGCTCATCAATATACTCACCATTAATTGTACTTTTGTAATAGCCGGCAGCTAATGTTAATACCGAGTTATAAGAGCTTGCCATCAGCAGAAGTCCCGGCGCACGCACAACCGGTGGTAAAATATAAGCATCAATTACTGAGCTATCCGCAAACTTTATTAAGGAGTTTGACACATATCCCACATTGGATAAAGTCGGCAAACACCTGTCTCCGCTATACAACGGACAAAATGATTGTGTTTTCTTTGTTTCCACAACTGCGTGGTAGTAGGAAAGCACTTCCTGAAAGTTCATTCTTTCAATACGTTCAAGGCCGATAGCACTTTGCAGTCCGGGAAAAGTTTGTTTAATTCCCTTTGTCATATTACTGACTCTTTGCACTGTTTCATTAAAGGGTTCATTTAAAATCATATCAAGTTTGGTGTTAACTGCGCCTGAAAAATTTCGGATGGCACTGGTTTTATGGTCGGAAAGATACCTGCGTAGATCAATTGTAATTGGGAATTCCATAGGAATTCCGTATACAGGCTCCTTCATTTCAATCATAGCCCGGTAACAAGCAGTAAGAATAAGATCATTTACTGTCGCACCTCTAATTTTAGCATATTCTATCATACCATCTAAAATTCCGTCCGGAAATTGGCACACTGACATACAGGGAATATTGGATCCACAGGGTTCCCAAGGAAATGACCACATAGGTTGGAATAAGTCTGCCCCCGGCTTAAAGATTGAATCAATATTTATTATTCCTAATTCTTCAAACAGCCGATCCTGATCCTTTCTGCCACCAATTCTTGGAACAGGTATATACTGCCCGTCTTCCTTATCTATGGTGGTATATATGTCCGTCAGAAGTTGTATATATTCCTTCACTCCTGCCGCATCACAGAAAGTATGGTTTACCCTTAAGGCTAAAACATCACACTGTTCCGAGCGAAGCAGCCTTACATGCAGCATTGGGTCTATATCCAGATTCACCGGGCTTACTATGAAATCACGAACTGCGGCATCAATATCATTAACCTCCTGCAAGGAGCAGAAGTTTACAAAACCGAGATTCTTCAAAGGCTCCCAATGAGGAGGCTTCTCTTCAACGAACCTGAATTTTAATATAGGCTCTGCTTCAACTGATAATCGTACAGCCTGGTTTAGCTTATCAAAGTCCAGCCTTCCATCAAGCTTCATTATAGCTTGAATCTGAAGATTTGAAACTCCGTACCTTGCTATATAATTATAGATTTCATGACCATTAGCCAGAGGGAATTTATCACCTCCAGGCTGTTGGTTATGAACGTCCATAAACTTTTCCATAACCTGGGTTGAAAATTTATAGTAGGTTGTGACATTTTCTAACATCTTATTGCACATCTCCATATAGTTCTTGAACATATCATCCATATTCTTCGCTCCAATAAATTATAATTTTTATTTTAATGTTTTGTATATTCTATATTTGTTCCAAGTGTTTATCTATAATGTCCATCAGCCAATTTCCTTCTCCGGGTATATTGTCCTTGAGCCTTGCAGCAGCAACAGGGAGCATCCATGCGTCAATATCCTCGTATCTAACCTTTGCAAGCTTCATGTACTCATTCAGATAAACCCAATATGTCGTCAATTTAGGGTAATATAAAATCATCACGAATGCATCAGGATATCCTACTGGAACTGCAGGTGAACAGGTCATAATTCCGGTTCTGGCGACGTCACTAAGAGGGTTTCCCTTATAAGCTCCATTCCAATCGATGGGCACTAATTCTTTACCTGAAACGATAATATTACTAACGTAAAGGTCACCGTGGCATATACTGTTACCATCAGGCAGGCTTTCCATGTAATCCAGTATTCTTTTTACCCTATAACCGAGTATAAAGGAAGAAAGCTTGATTGTGTATGAGAATCTTTGCATCTGAGTTGGTAACCCCTGAGCCGAAAATTTGTGAATTTTGTGCTGCAAAACCACCATTTGCTTAATATAATAATATAAGTTCCAAGGTTCTTCCAAAAGCTGTTCATTTAGTGTTTTACCATATATTCTTTCAAAAATTATTCCTTTGCGGCCATCAACTTCAGCGGTTTCGTATACAGCCGGTGTATGAATTCCTGATTCATATACTAAATGTCCGATATTTGACTCATGATTTATCTGGTCAAGGGCTATGTGTTTATCAAAATACAGCTTTAAAATCTTATCGGGCCCCCACTCGTAAACCTCAGCAGTTACACCTTTACCCAACAGTCTTCCTTTCTCCATATCCCTCTCCTTCACTTTATAAGCTCTTGTTTACGAGATGACTCACGAACGGACACCGTTTCAATATTGTCTAAAAAACTTGGTTTTTCTGAAAATGCCTTAAGGGCTGAAAATAATTCAGGTGCTGCTTTTTCAATATTTATTGGTGTAATCTTTTTATCAGTCCAAGCATGAACCGTATAACCAATCGCTAAGAGTTTCCCGCTTTTTTTGTTTATCACTTTGTATTCAAACTTTAGTTTTACGCAGGACATATATGATATCGATGTGGTAACAGCTATCTCATCACCAAACTTGGCAGGACTCTTAAATTTACAATGTATTTCGGAAAGCGGAAGATAGAACCCCTGACGATTAATATGTGAATTAGATATGCCCGCTTTCTTTAAATAATCCGTCCTGCCGATCTCAAACCACCTTGGGTAATTAACATGGTACACAATTTTCATTCTGTCGATTTCTAAATATTTCACAAAGAATGTAGTTCTTGTTGTCATATTCCGCATCCTTTCATAAATTAACTATTTTGTTAATAATGAAAATTGATTCCGTTGCATTATTATGTACGTTCTTTCCTAATTAATAGAATCGCTATCATTGTTTACATAAATAATCAGCTTTATAGCACAGGAACATACAAAAAAGAGGATTAATTATGTTCAATATAGGGAACATAATATAATATCTAACATAAACTCAGAATAAACCCTAAGGTTATTGTTCCGCAGAAGCAAGCTGCTAGTGTCAGCTAACTTATTATGTCTTTAGGTCTACAATCTTCATAGCATTAACATTATATGAATGTTACATTAAAATGTGACAATGGGTTATGTAACCTATTTATGAAACAAAAATGAGAATTTACTTATTTCACAGGTTAGTTAATTCGATAAATCAAAGGTGATTTAAGTAAAAATAAAAAAGGTAAAGCCCTATCAGGCTCTACCTTTTTTGATACAATTTAAACTTCAGTCATGAATCCTAAAAGTAATGGAAACAATACTAACATTAATTTTGAGATTTACTATTAATTTTTTCAAAAGCTTCCCTGACTCTGGAGAAATCAGGGATTGAGGGTATTGCACCTTTTTTCTCAGTACTCATTGCAGCTGCAATATTCGCCATTAGAACAATTTCAGAAAGTTTTTTCTCTGAAATTTTATTAAAATCTGCCCCATTGTTTAAAAGTCCGAATATAAGTGTTCCCCAAAAATTATCTCCCGCACCTGTAGTATCCACAACATCAGCCGGATACTCCGGAAAAGTACCCATGTACTTCTCTGTCGCGTAAACACAGCCTTGAGGTCCCATTGTTATGGCTACAAAGCTAAGCTTATATTTAAAGAGTTCTTTCAAGCATTCTTCAGGCCACGTTTTGCCTGTAACCATTTGTGCCTCCTCAAGAGAAAGCTTGGCAATATCAGCAAACTTTAGTCCAGCTTCCATTGCTTCTATTGCACTGTCCTTGTCCTTCCATAAAAGTGCTCTGTAATTGGGGTCAAAGGATATTATTTTACCACAGTCTTTGGCATACTCGACAGCTTTTATTGTTGCTGAATGTGAAGGCTCATGAGTCATTGATAAGGTTCCAAAATGAAATATTTTACAGTCCTTTATAAGCTCTAAATCAATTTCCTCTTCCGAGAGACACGTATCAGCACCATGATTTCTATAAAAGCTGAAGCTTCTGTCGCCCTTATCATCCAGGGTAACAAATGCCAAGGTTGTATTATGATTTGGATCTGAGATAAGATTTCTGCAATCTATTGAAAGATCTAAAAGCTGCTTTCTTAAAAACTCTCCAAACACATCGTTCCCAACCTTGCCTATAAAAGCACATTTTGATCCGAATTTTGATAAAACAGCAAGTACATTAGCCGGAGCCCCACCTGGATTCTGTTCAAAGCGTTTGACTGAATCATCGTTGGAACGAATCTGCGTAAAATCTATAAGAAGCTCGCCAAGAGCCACAACATCAATCATAATTATACCCAACTTTCAATAATTATTATATTTTTTTAGAATATATCAATTAAAATTTTCATAGCTAAATCTTTGGATTCTTCAATAAATTCATATGCCTTTAGGTAATCCTTAAATGGAAAATGTCGTGATATAAGTGGTGTTACTATAATTTGATTACTAGCCATAAACTTTATTGCATCATCAAAATCTTCTCTTTTATACATAAGAGTACCACGTAAAGTAAGCTCTCTGTCCTGTACAAGCCCAAGATCTACTCTTGGTATATCACCGAATACTCCCACCACCATTATAGTAGTACCTTTTCTAGCTATGGATACAGCCTGATCCATTGTAGGCTGGATACCAATACATTCAAATATAGCATCTGCTCCATCTTTACCAAAATTCTTCAAAACTGCTTCCTTCAGATCTTCCTTTGCAGTATTGACACAGAAATCTATGTTACACTCAGCTGCCTTTTGAAGTCTGTAATCGCTCAAATCAGTTATCATAACACTTTCTGCACCCATTGCTTTTGCGGACTGAGCTGTAAGATTTCCAATAGGACCTGCACCAAATACCAGTACTTTTTTGCCTTTGACATTTCCTAATCTCCTTACTGCATGAACACCAACTGCAACAGGCTCTATCAGAGCACCAGAGTCGAGATCAAGTTCAGCTGGTATATGTATAAGCTTTGATTGGTCCACCAGAAAGTATTCCTGTGCCATACCCTCTGTTTGAAATCCCATCACCTTAAGGCTTTCACAAATGTGATAATCCCCTTCTCTACACATTGCGCACTTACCACAGAATACTTGGGGCTGAACAGTTACTATGTCCCCTGGAGCAAAATCCACAACTCCATCACCGCATTTTTCTACGATAGCTGTTACTTCATGTCCTTGAATTACCGGATATGAAGTATATGGATGTTTTCCGTGATACACATGGGTGTCTGAGCCACACACACCTATCCTTGCCATTTTAATTAATACTTTATTATCTTCTACAACCGGAAGCTGTACATCCTCAAATATAATCTCTCCAGGCTTTGTCATTATTGCACGTATCATATTAACTATCATTCCTTTCGCTGTGCTCAAGGCACAAATTGAAAATTGTACTAAATCAGTATATTTTGTTTTCAAGCTAGTCTATTTGTAGGAGTCTGTTCATAAACAACTCTCTGAACCCTTCTGAGTCCACCTTTTTTGCTACCCTAATGACTGATTGGTTTGCATTTGCTCTCCACAGCCCGCTTTTATTATAAGTTGCCCCTCTCGT
>JAEYNI010000064.1 GCA_023412635.1 Bacillota bacterium | reverse complement strand
TGTTTTTTGTTATTATGGCGGGATATGAATATTCACCTTCACCTTCATCAAGGGTAATACTTTCTCCCCATGTAATTCCATTATCATGAGAAACACTTAATTTTATGGGTGTTCGCGGTCCCCAATTAATTCCTACAGGGTTATACACAAGCACCAACGTGCCATCATCCAGCCTAGTGACATCAATACCACTATTATTGTTTGGCAGGGAAGTAGCATATACCCTGTCCCACGTTTTTCCACCATCATAGGAATCACTTCTGTATATTTTTCCCTCACTGCTTCTTGTCATCATATGAACAACATTAGGTTGAGACTCCCAAAGGGTTGGCTGAATAATTCCTCTTCCCTTAAATGATTGCTCTGATACTGCAATATTACTTTTTACGCTCTGAATATTTTGATAATCAAGGTCTTCGATCATAACCTCGCTACTTTTAGTCCAAGTATTACTTACTTTATCATATATATCTGACATACACTTCCAAGCACCTTTTTCAGTAGATGTTGGTGCCAGAATATTACCATTTGACAGCTGAATAACCTTACATCTAACAGGGCCTCTGCCACCGCTTGTGTCACCTTTAACAAGCTCTGTCGGCTTGCTCCAGGTATTTCCATTATCTTTAGAAATAATTACATTTGTATACCATTCGCTAATATTTCGTCCTACCTTATAGAACAGCAGAACATTTCCATTTTCCGAGGTGTAGAGAACCGGGTTCCAATTTGGTTGCCCTATGTCATCTGCAAGTTTTTGTGGAATACTCCAAATACCATTTTGCCTGCGGGAACCCCAAATTGCTACATCATCTGCACCTTCAGCTGAACCTGCAAACCAAGCTGCCATTATATCGCCATTTCCTAATATAGTTACAGTGGATGCGTGGCAGGATTGGAAGTATTTATTTGGCTCAAAAATTAATTCCTTTTTAAATTCAGAAAACATAATATTAACCTCGTGTTTTTTAGTTTGTCCGCCACTCGTGTTTTTAGTTTGACCGCCAGGCGTTAGCCTTTTATACCTGAGCTAGCTATTCCTTCAACAAAGTAGCGCTGCAGAGATAAGAAAACTATAACTGTCGGGATTATTGCCATACATGCGCCTGCAAGTGATGGCCCATACTGGAATTGAGCATTTGATCCTGCATTTCCCATAAACTGTGCTATACCAACCGGCAGTGGTTTTAATGTATTATCTCTGATTGCAATTAAAGGCCAGAGGAAATTATTCCAATTTGATATAAATGTTAATATTGTTACGGTAGCTAATGCAGGTTTCGCTAGTGGTAGCATTATTTTGCCAAAGATAGTAAATTCATTACACCCATCTATTCTGGCCGCTTCCTCAAGCTCATTTGGTATACCCTTGAAAAAGCTGGTTAGTATAAATACACTCGTAACGTTAGCACCTGCAACTAAAATAATGGATGCATATGAATTAAGTAAATTTAATTTTGACATCATAAAGAACAACGGTACAATGTATGCTTGCATTGGTATAAGAAGCATTGAAACAACTAGTGCAAATAATGCTTTTTTAAAGCGAAATCTTAATCTCCCGAAAGCATATGCTGCCAGTGAAGCTATTACAAGCACCAATAAGGTGGAACTTACAGTCATAATTACACTATTTAGCCCCCAACTTAAGTAGGGATATTTTTCTAACACTTTTGCATAATTCTCCAATGTAAAGTTAACAGGTATCCAATTAGGAGGATATGCTACTATATCATTTTCAGGTTTGACTGATGATACCAATGACCATAGTAGAGGGAACAGGAATACTACTCCTGTGAATATTAACAGTACATAGGTAATTAGTTTTTTAATTGAATTATTCACGGTTATTCCCTCCTATATCTCATCTTTGACTAATTTATTTTTAACTAGAATTAGTACGATCAGGATAACTAATAAGGCTACTCCTAATGTTGAACCATAACCAATATCATAATTCTGAAAAGCTGAACTATATAAATATTGAACAATAGTCAATGTGGATGTACCAGGACCACCGTTTGTCATTACAAAAATCTGATCAAATATTTGAATTACATTTATCATAGTAAGTGTTACAATCATTGATGTGATAGGCATTAATAATGGCAGTGTTATTCTGGTAAAGGTTTGAACTCCATTAGCTCCATCTATTTTACTAGCCTCATATAATTCTTTTGATATATCCTGTAAACCTGCCAAATACAATATCATGTTATATCCCAAATAAGACCATATTGTAACTATTGCTACCGAGAAAAGTGCCCATTTTTCATTTGTCAACCACTCTACTGAGTTAAGTCCTACAGCCTTTAAATAGTAGTTTAAAATACCGAAGTTATTATCATATAGCCAGTTCCATATAATACCTACTACTGCGGGGATTAAGACATACGGAATAATTGATACTGTTCTTACCGCATTCGTTAATCTTACTTTCTGATTCATTAGTACTGCTAAAAGTAAACTTCCTATTACTAAAATTGGAAGTGTCATTAAAAAAAACATCAGCGTGTTCTTTAATGATATTGCGAAATATGGGTCTTTTGCCATTCGTACGAAGTTTTTAACTCCATTAAACTTGGCAGTTCCAACAATATTCCACTTAAATAAGCTCATACCTAGTCCACCAATACTAGGTATGACTCTAAAGATAAAGAAAATCAATAGATATGGTGCTAAGAACAACGCTGCTACTTTACCTTGTGACTTTTTCATATCTTAGTCAACCCTTCATAAAATTTTTTCACTGCTGTAAAGAGCTTTTCTAAAAACCATTTTTCACTTAAGTTTCGATTTTGACATTAACCAATATGCTATGTCAATTTATATATAGCCACCTATGTTTTTTACCAGAGGTGGCTATATATATCATTACAGTATTACTTTTGTGCTAATAAAGCGTTTATTTCTTCAACTAATTTCTTGGCAACTTGTTTTGTATCTTTATTGTTAAGCACTGTATCCTGAGCAGCTGTCAGTATTGGACTTGGTGCTGCACTTGAGAACAATTGTGTAGCCATTGGATGTGCTGGTAGGAAAGTAACATTGTTAAGTTCTTCAATGTATGCGGCTCTACCCTTTAGACTCTTTACACTTTCCAGAGCACTCTTAAGTGCTGGTAATTGTCCTGATTCTCCCCATTCAGCTGAGTTAGCTGATAACCATTTTACAAATTCTGAAATTGCTGCCTTTCTTGCATCATCAGCCTTTTCGTTTAATGGGAATACTAAACCCTCTGATGCTCCCCACATTTTGCCATTATTAAATACTGTTGGATATACTGCAGTGTCCCAGTTTAAGTTAGTTTCTTCTAATCCTGATAACTGCCAGTTTCCATCTATAATAGTTGCTACTTTACCGGCTTTAAAATCATCTATAGCTGATTTCTCACCCTTTGGAGCCACTTTATACTTAAATATTAAGTCCTGTATGAAGCTAAGAGCTTTTGCTGCTTTATCTTCATCCAGCTTTAATTCAGACATATCAGCTGTAAATGTGTTAGCATCTTGCTGATTTAGTAAACCATAGAACTGATAGAAAACATGATGATTCATATTAAAGCCGAGGCCATACTGAACAATATTGTTTTCATCGAAACCCGCCTCGTTTGGATGTTTACCATTTTTATCAAGTGTTAACTTTTGTGCTGTTGCTATAAACTCTTCACCGGTTTTTGGAGCAGCTGTAATACCTTGCTTCTCGTACATATCCTTGTTGTAAATCAGTGCATGCATATTAACATCAAGAGGTACCGCATATTGAATTCCATTGTAGTTAGAACCCTTCCAAGCACTTTCAAGATAGTCAGCTTCATTTAAGCCAAGGTTAGCTATTGCTTTAGTATCGAGAACTCCCATATCAGCGAATTGTCCAATTTCAAATGTGTGGACGGCAACTATATCAGGTGGGTTTCCAGCTTTATAATCTGTTAAGAATTTTGTGAACATTTGAGTCCACTGTAAGGATGAAAAATCAACCTGAATTTTTGATTGTTCTGAATTGAACTTATCTACTAGGGCTTTCATTCTGTCAAGGTCTGTACCCGTCCAACCACCATAATAAGTAAGCTTGATTGGTTCTCCAGACTGTGCTGTTGATTGTGTTGCTGTACCAGTAGTTGAATCTGTAGGAGTTGAATTACTTTTTCCACATCCGGCAAACATTGTAGTAATCATTGCAAGACTCAAAAACACTGGCAAAATCTTCTTTAACTTCATGTTTGTTCCCTCCATTAATTATTTTTATTGTTCTTAAAGAAACCGTAGGTTTCTATTAAGCAATCTAATAATAGCTTCCCAAAACATATAAAAATGATACAATATACTAGATAAATTCAGAACGTCGTTCACTAATATTGAACAAAATAAATGCGGGTTCTCCGCAAGTTATTGCTCTAATATTACACATTTATACTTGAATATATATTATTGAACATCGTTCAATAATAATGAACAAATTTAATGCGGATATACCGCATTATTATTTAATAGTTACTATTTTATTTCTATGGGTTAATATTATTGTATTATTTTACTCAGCTCCAAGCTCATACTGGTAAGTAGATTTGCATACTCATTTAGCTTTTGATCGCAAAATCTGAGGGAAGGGCCTGAAATACTAAAGCCTCCAACTATCTCTCCTCGAATATTCTTAATCGGAACGGCGACACACGTAATACCATACTCATGTTCCATATTATCTATAGCATATCCTCGTTCTCTTATCAGAGCTAATTCTTTCTTTAAAGCAACTATGTCAGAAATGGTATTTGAGGTAAATTTCTCAAATCCATTTGCTGCTATTTGGTCCAGAATTTCTTCTGGAAGATATGCAAGTATTGCTTTACCAACTCCTGTGCAATACATCGGTGCCTTAATGCCTACAATGGATCTGCCAGGTGTTATCCCTGTTGGATAGTGAGCATTTAAATACACAATCTCACAGCCTGAAGGCACTGCTAAGTAGACGCTTTCTTTTCCAAAATTACTTGCACGTTCCATATAAGGTTGCATAACTTTTCTAAAATCATCTGAGGTACAGAGGTTATAGTTTAATTGAAGAATCTTTAATCCCAGTCTATATTTATTATTTTTTATATTCTTTTGTAAAATACCACACTTTTCAAAGGTTGTTACAGTGTTATGAACTGAGCTTTTGTACATTCCAGATAATTCAGCTAATTCAGAGATACCTCTTTCAGGGTTATCTATGGTAAAATAATCAAGTAGCTTTATAGCTTTATATAAAGATTTTACTTTTACATCTTCCATAATGATTTATCTCCGTTCATTATTATTGAATGGCGTTCATAACTTATTACATCTTTATTATATTCGAGAAACTTTTAACTGTCAATAAACATTTAATAAATTGTCACAATATTTAATAACAATAGTCCACATAATTTGTGCAACTTATTAAATACATGTCGCTCAAACTAATACAAAGAGTTCTTAATGTAGTTTCAACCTGTCCGCCAGCATGGTATTCCTCTTCTGCATTCTGTTGTTTGACCCAGCTATGCCGATGGCTTTTTTTGACCCTACGAGGACAAGGACCTTTTTCGCTCTTGTAACGCAGGTGTACAGCAAATTTCTCTGAAGCATCATATAATGCTGCATTGTCACAGGGGCAACAACAATTTTATATTCGCTGCCCTGGCTTTTATGTACGGTAGTTGCATATGCCAGAACCACTTCGTCTAGCTCAGTGGCATCATATTCAACATTCACTCTGTCAAAGCTGATTGTCAGCATTCTGTCTTCGGTATCAATGCTTGTAATACTGCCAATATCCCCGTTAAAAACATTCTTATCATAATTGTTTTTTATCTGCATAACTTTATCGTTGAGTTTATAAATTGTTCCGCCATATTTTATACAAACCTCGGTGGGATTCAAGGCTTCCTGTAGAATAGTATTGAGGTTGAAGGCTCCTGTCTCTCCCTTCTGCATTGGGCAGAGAACCTGAATATCATTAACCGGATCAACTTTGTAGTAATTGGGCAGCCTCTTTGAACAGAGCTCAGTTATTGTTTGAACTACCTTTTGGGGCTCTTCCTCTTCAATGAAAAAGAAATCGCTATTTTTTCCCCCCTTAAGATTTGGTGGCTCTCCCTTGTTTATCCTGTGGGCATTTGTTATTATTGCACTTCCCTGAGCTTGCCGGAATATGCGTGTCAGTCTAACTACGTTCACTACTTCGGATTCAATGATATCCTTCAGAACATTCCCGGCACCCACCGAAGGAAGCTGATCCACATCACCCACCAGTATCAGCACTGTATCGTTGGATACAGCTTTTAAAAGGTTATAGAATAGAATTATATCTACCATTGATGTTTCATCAATAATTAGAACATCACAGTCCAAAGGACTTTCCTCATTCTTTTTATAGCCCTCCGGTGGCTTATATTCCAATAATCTGTGAATGGTTTTAGCTTCAATACCAGTGGCCTCCGACATTCTCTTTGCGGCCCTCCCGGTAGGTGCAGCCAATAATACTTTTGCATTGAGCTTTTCAAAAACCTTGATGACAGCGAGGGTTGTGGTTGTTTTCCCTGTACCCGGTCCTCCCGTCAGTACCATGAACTTTGAGCGAACAGCAGTTTTTACAGCCTCTATCTGAATATTGTCATATTGTATATTGTTTTCTTTCTGTATATTTTCCAGAATCTCATCAATATCGACAGCCTTGTACCTGCTTTCATCTGCAAGTATTTGCTTGACTCTCCCGGCTGCCCCCAGCTCGCTGTAATAAAAAGCCGGAAGGTAAACTGCATTTCTTTCGTCAGGAATAACCGTCTTTTCTTCTATCATCCTATCTATAGTTGATTCAATAAGTGTTCTGTCAAGTTCCAGTATGGTTCCAGCCTCTTCAAGAAGCTGCTCTCTCGTCGCATAGCAATGCCCGTCACTGGAAAGCTCATTAAGAACATATACCAACCCTGAACGGCACCTTTCAAAGGAATTACTGTCGAAACCCATCTGACGGGCAATTTTGTCAGCTGTTTTAAAACCAATTCCCCATATGTCGTCGGCAAGTCTGTACGGATTTGTTTTTACAACATCAATGCTTTGATTTCCATAGGTCTTGTAGATTTTAACGGCATATGCAGTTGAAACGCCGTTGCTTTGAAGGAAAAGCATCACATTTTTTATTTCCTTTTGCTCCTGCCAAGCCTTCTTTATCATATCAACACGTCTTTGTCCGATTCCTTCCACATCTATCAGACTATCGGGCTGCTCTTCTATAATTTTGAGTGTATCTTCCTTGAACCGTGCCACAATTCTCTTTGCATAAACGGGTCCTATACCCTTTACCATGCCGCTGCCAAGATACTTTTCTATGCCTGCGATTGTGGCAGGAACTGTCTCTCTATAGTCGACCACACTGAATTGCCTGCCGTATTTACTGTCATACCTCCAATCGCCCTTCACCCGGATTGTGGCACCCACATTGACGGCAGCAAGATTTCCCACAACCGTCACAAGCTCGGCATAGCCCTTGGACTTTATTTTGATGACACTAAATCCGTTTTCTTCATTGCTATAGGTTATTCTTTCGACAACGCCGCTGAGGTATTCCATATGCACAGCCTCCTGCAATAATTATAGCATAAAAAAACCGCTAGTCTTAATAACTAACGGATCTTCATGATTGCGGGAATAGGACTTGAAGCTATGGCATTACACCTTACTATACTCCATTTCCTCTGTTTTCTTCACAATTTTGATTTCTAAACCAACACTATCTACATATTTAATAAAGTTCCTAAGAGTAGGTGAGTTATCTACAGTTTCTATCCTTGAAACCATCTGCTGTGTCAACCCAGACTGTCTCGCAACATCACTCTGAGATAAACCCATCTCATTTCTCATCTTTACAAGCTGCTTAACAACTTCATACTCCTGTTGTGAACGGTTATATGCCTTCTTAAGTTCAGAATCCTTTTCCAATCTCTTGTTTATTTCTTCACTTACATTAACTTTTTTAAACGGCATGGGTATCCACCTCTCTCCACTCATTAAATAAATCTTTTACCCAGTTCTTTCTCAAGTTCCTTAACCCTTTTTACTACCTTATCCAATTCAAACTTTTCAGCTCTACCTTTTTGCTTTTTACAGGCATGGATCAGATACATATTATCTCCATCAGCTACAACATACATAATCCGGTTGTTATCAAAAAACTTGATCTCCCAGAGCTTTGCCCTAAGCTGTCGAGTATTTAGTACATCAAGTGCTTCAAGACCTTCATCTTCAAGTTTCCCGAGAATCGCTAATCCTTCTGCTCTTTCATTTCTCGAAAGTTTGTCAATAAACTCAAATATTAAATCTTTGCCACCACTTGTTTCATAATGGTGTACATTCATATTATTTCTCCTACGTTGCATGTTTATACATCAAACTTGATGTGCCACGATTTTAGTATACATCAAATTCGATGTATGTGCAATACTTGCATTCAAACTTCGGCTTCACTAGGAAGGTGTTGTTATTCTCGACGATGTCTGGGGAAAAATTAATAGAGATATGTTTAAAGAATGGTCTTATCCCATCATATATGCAGAATCAATTTGCATCCATAAGATCACTACTAAAAAGTGGAACTACTACTATACGCCATAAAATAACCTTCGGGCTATATGTGTTAACTATTTAAGAACTAGCAAAGATTGGATATAAAAAAAGCCTGTAAAGCGTTACTCTACAGACTTTTATTTTCATGGTTGCGGGGATAGGACTTGAACCTATGGCCTTCGGGTTATGAGAGGGAATAATCAGTTTTATGTTTGTTCACTGATTTCATACATCTTTCAATTTCCTCAACTATTGGCATTGCTGGAATTGCACCCTTTTTCGTTGTTGTAATAGAACCCGCTGCATTAGCAAAGTCTATCATCTGCTCAACCTCAGCTCTGCTTAGATTCATGAATGGTTTCTTGTTTTCAATAACCTTATATAGGAAAGCACCGAGAAATGCATCTCCAGCTCCAGTCGTATCAACAGTTTTCACATTGTAAGTAGGCAGGCTGCCGGTTTGTATTCCCGCTCTGTAAAAGCATCCCTTTGCCCCCAGTGTTACTAAAATCATTTTTATACCGTATTTTTTGAGTATATATTCAGAACCCGCTTCCAGATCATCCAGTCCTGTAATAAATTCCAACTCTTCTTCTGAAACCTTCAAAATGTCCGTATACTTCAAACCTACTTCAATAATCTGTTTTGCTTCTTTTAGGTCATTCCAGAGCTGCGGTCTCAAATTCGGGTCAAAGGAGATCGTTATTCCCTTTTCTCTAGCAATTTTCACTGCATGGAGCGTTGCCCCCCTGGATGGTTCACAAGTCATGGACACGGACCCAAAGTGGAATATTCTGGTATCGCACACCAAACTGGAATCCACTT
>JAEYNI010000004.1 GCA_023412635.1 Bacillota bacterium | reverse complement strand
CCTCTATAGCTTTATACATAGCATGTAAATTAAATATATATTCAATATATCCTTCCTTACTTGCTTTACCTTCAATCAATCGCTTAATAAACCCACTTTTTTCAGATGCTAAATGCAATGCATTAGTATTGTTTCTTATATCCACCATAAAATCCATAAATACTCACCACAATCCTTCTTTATTAATAAAAAACCTTCGCTCACTATAATAGTATTATAAAGCTAAATCAGGTTTTCTATTCACATAACTGATATCGACTAGCATCAAAATTTCTTTAGGATATCGCTAATAAGGATTTAATAAAGTTCAGGGCTATTAGAAATTTTCCAATAGCCTTTCCTTCAGAATAAGAATAAAACATAAGTATCCAGATAATAATAAATCTAATAATAATTTATTAGGAGTGTAAAAAATGGGAGTTAATAACGCGATGACTGCTGATTTCCTCAGATCAGCGTATGGTGGAGAGAGTGCTGCTCATATGAGATATCTGATATGGGGAGATTCAGCAGAAAAAGATGGATACCCGAACATCGGAAGACTTTTCAGAGCAATTGCTTATGCTGAGAAAGTACATGCCAAAAATCATTTTAATGTAATGAAGGAACTGGTAGGTGATGCTACTGTTACGGCAGGAGCTGTATTTGGGCATACAAATATTGTGGAAAATTTGCAAGGTGGAATTGATGGAGAGCTTCATGAGATAGAACAGATGTATCCTGTGTATCTGGAAACTGCAAGATTCCAGGATGAAAAAGATGCTCAAAAGTCCTTTCACTATGCTTTAGAAGCCGAGAAGATTCATGCAAAAATGTTTAAGGAGGCTCAAGTAAAGGCAAAGGATGGAAAAGATATCGGAGATGAAACCATATATGTATGCCCTATTTGTGGTTTCACTGAAATTGGTGAGCATGTAGATAAATGCCCCGTATGTGGGGCTAAGAGAGAATTGTTTCAAGCATTTCCCAAATAAATAGCACGATGGTATTAAAAAGAGATTTTTGTGAATACGTGTCTGATGTTGATAGATAAAATGCGTCTGACAGGGTGCAATACAAACAGAGC
This sequence comes from Bacillota bacterium, assembly GCA_023412635.1. Lineage (GTDB taxonomy): Bacteria > Bacillota > Clostridia > Acetivibrionales > DSM-1351 > Ruminiclostridium. The sequence goes on along the minus strand of JAEYNI010000004.1, from coordinate 3,407 downwards.
TCCATGCATGGGAGAAACACTTGCTTTCTCAGATGCATGGAGCTTTTATCTGATCAAAATTACAATGACTTAACGATAATCCTTCATGTAATCCCCATGAGCCTCAATCAACTCATCTACCATTGCTTTTATATCATCGATAGATAATTCGGCTGCTGTATGAGGATCCATCATTGCTGCATGATAGATATAGTCTCTGTTCTTTGTAACAGCTGCTTCAATGGTCAGAAGCTGTGTATTAATATTGGTTTGATTCATTGCCGCCAGCTGTAACGGGAGCTTGCCAACATGGCAGGGATGTACGCCATTCCTATCAACAAGACAAGGAACCTCAACGCATGCATCGTTGGGAAGGTTATCTATCAGGCCGGTATTAAGGACATTACCGCCGATTTTATATGGATTTCCCGTAACAATTGCTTCCATTATATAAGAAGCATATTCTTGTGAACGGGTATGCGTTATTTTTCCATCTTTAAGAATGCTCTCTTTTTCCTTTTCCCAGCCGTTAATTTGCTCAATACATCTTCGTGGGTACTCATCTAAAGGAATATTATATCTCTCAATAAGTTCAGGATATTTAGATTTAATGAAGAATGGATTATATTCAGCATTATGCTCACTTGACTCTGTACAGTAATATCCTAAATGCTTAATATATTCAAAACGAACCATATCGTAATGAGAATTTTTATTCTTTTCTATAGCACGTTTTCTGATCTCTGGATACAAGTCGTTCCCATCCTTATCTTTAATTACCAGAAGCCACGCCATATGATTGATACCTGCAATTAATTCTTCTCTTCCTTCTATTTTATCTTCCATGCCAACGTAGGTTAATAAGCCTTCTGAGCATACCTGAACACTGTGGCAAAGTCCGACAGTATTAACCTTAGTATATCTCTGCATATATCCGGACAGCATAGCCATTGGATTGGTGTAATTTAAGAACAATGCATTAGGACATACTTCTTCCATATCCTTTGCAAAGTCTGCCATTACAGGGATTGTTCTTAATGCTCTCATTATACCGCCAATTCCCATAGTATCAGCTATGGTCTGCTTCAAACCATATTTTTTTGGAATCTCAAAATCTATAATTGTGCAAGGATCATATCCCCCAACTTGAATTGCATTTACTACAAAATTAGCATTGCGGAGGGCGGCTTTTCTATTTTCCACTCCTAAATAAGTTTTAATAATTGCTCTACCTGAATTTGTGTTTTTATTGATAGCATCTAAAATAATATAGGACTCTTCCAGACGCTTTTTATCAATATCATAAAGAGCTATTTCACATTCACACAATACTGGTGTACACATGCAATCTCCAAGTACATTTCTTGCAAATACGGTACTTCCAGCCCCTAAGAAAGTAATTTTTAACATGTCTTTTTTCTCCTTATTAATTGTTTTACCTATAAGCTTATTGTATAATCCTATATGAAGCATATCAATGTGGTTTGTTTCCTGAAACTTTACATTATGTTGATTATATGAGGAGGTTATGCCTATGGAGGAGGTTTGGCATTTTCATGAGAGGTAGGTTTAATTTAAAATCAATAAATATTTATTACTGTGGAAAAGAGAGATGCCGAAGTGGTCATTTCTACGGGCCAGCCATACGTCCTCATTATTTAATCCATTTTATATTAAATGGGAAAGGACAGTATCATGCACGTGGGAAAATATATCACCTTAAAAAGGGTGGTGCTTTTTTAATATGCCCGGAAGAGTCAACATATTATGTTGCTGATGAGAATTGTCCTTGGGAATACGCATGGGTTGCAGTAGGCGGATCAGAAATAGAATCCCTCCTTGAAATGTGTAGCATAAATAAAAAAGACTTGGTTTATTCTGCTGATAGCAAGTCTATGAACGAAATCGAGGAGCAAAATGAGAGGATTTTAAATCTTGTTAATATGTTTTTAGAAAAACATTACAATGAAGCAGCATTATTGTCCGCTTTTTATAATGTTTTTTCATATATGATAAAAAAAGAAGCGGATGTAAGCATTATACCTAAAGAAATATTTTATAGAGAGGCATGCTCATATATTCAGCATAATTACAGCTATGATATCCGTATAGGTGATATAGCTGATTTTATTGGGATAGATCGAACTTATTTATATAAGATATTTATTGAAGAAGGAAAAATCTCCCCACAGCAATATCTGATAAAATACCGACTAAATGTGGCTACAAATATGCTACATGACACTAATTTGACCATCGCAGAGGTGGCTGTTTCCTGTGGATTTAAGGAGCTTTCTTCCTTTTCCAGGCTTTTCACAAAGCATATGAGGATGTCTCCACGACAGTTTAGAAAAAATATGTTGCATTTTTCATAATAAATAGACGTAGAACGGAGAATATAGTGAATATAGTACAAAGAATAAAGACTCTGGGTAAGCACCCACTTGTTGAAATACTAAAAAATAACAAGGGAAATCCAAAAACTCTTATTTTGATGGAGCCTCTCTGGGGTATTCCATATAATTTAATCGCACCTTTTGCCACACTATATATGTATACGCTGGGAATTACAGATGTTCAAATCGGACTGATTCTGTCGGTGGCTATGATTGTTCAGGTGTTCTTTTCCTTCTTTGGTGGTATAATCACCGATAAGTTAGGGCGTAAAGTTACAACCATGATGGGTGATTTCTTTGGCTGGTGTGTTGCTTGCTTGGTATGGGCTATTTCTGATAACTTTTGGCTCTTTTTAATTGCAGTTTTATTTAATAGCTTTGAGCAGATTAACCAAACGGCATGGTTTTGCCTATTGATTGAAGATGCAGACCCCAAAGATTTAGTAGGAGTATATACTTGGGCAAACATAGGCGGTCTAGTTGCAATCTTTTTTGCACCAATTTCGGGATTGTTGATAAATTCTTATACAGTAGTTCCGGTTGTCAGAGTTTTATATTTAGTTTTTGCTTTAAATATGCTGATTAAGGTAATTATCACTTTTCGACATTGTGATGAAACCCGGCAAGGGAAGATTCGGATGGCCGAGACAAAAGATACCTCTGTTTTACAGATGCTATATGAATATAAGGATCTGATACCAAAAGTGCTAAGGAATAAAGAGATTATGAAAGTGGTTAGTGTATCTGTGATATTACACATAACTAATCTTATCAGTAGCAATTTCTTTGGCTTGTATGTAACACAAAGACTAGGTATTGAGAATCGTTATCTGGCGTTTTTCCCTATTCTAAATGCGGCTGTGATGTTGATATTCATGATTGGAATACAGCACCGCTTGGAATCAGTGAAATTCCGGATACCTATGTGGATCGGGCTGGTATTGTATGCCGCGTGCTCTGTTCTTCTGATACTGACTCCAGTCGGCAATATCCCGTTAATAATCATTTATGTTTTTATTGGGGCAGTAGCCA
>JAEYNI010000315.1 GCA_023412635.1 Bacillota bacterium | reverse complement strand
AAATTATCCAGGCACATGGTGGGACCATCAGCATCAGCAGTGAGGAAAAGAAGGGAACAGAGGTAACAGTTAGACTTACAGTGTAAATTTTATTTAAATACCATGTAATGGATTTGTAACAGAAAATGTATTATACTAATAGTAGGGTACTAATAAAAAAAGTACGAGAGTATTTTTCGGGGTGATTCATATGAAATCAAGATTACTTATTTTTACTATAATTATTGCTGTTGCGCTATCTATACTTATTCTTCCTGCCACAGCTGACAATCATGTTATTGATATTTCAAGACCTGAGGGCAATGAAGTTGTTACTAAGGAAATATTCTCTATTTTCGGGACATGTGTTTATGACGAAACAACCATCTCTTTTGAATATTTTGATGAGGAAGCCGACGATTACAAGCCTCTTAAAGCGACAGACGGCAAATCTACCTTTAAAGTTGGAAGCGGTAAGATGTTCGGTAAGGACATTAAACTCAAGAAGGGTGAAAATGTCATTAAAATTACTGCATACACAAACACAAAAGAAAGCAAGGAAGATCCCCAGATATTAGACTTTACAATTACTTTTGTTGAAGATAAGAAAAATAGTAATTGGTTACAGGACGCAATCAATTGGATACAAGATGGCGGAAAAGATGACAGAAAAGATGAAAGTAGTGAAAAGAAAGATTAACCTATGAATAAGAAATCACGAGCCTTTTCGTTTTATTATGAAAAATTCAGAGCATTATTATTAGTTTTTTTAATAATTCTTTGTATCGTACAGATAGGGATTCTGTGGAGTAGTCAATCCGGCAGTCTCCCTTTTTTATCATCCATTTTTTTAGACTCAAAAAATTCTTCCCAAGCATCATTGGATAAGATGAAAGAAGACTATTTGCGCCCATTCAAAGTAGTTCTCTCGAAAGGCTACGATGATGATCATTTAATTGTTCCAAACGGGTCCGACGAGTACAATACTCTATGGGACGGTGCAAAGGGTTATCTAACTGAGGCGTTGAAAAACAAGCCGTCACAAATACAACCTATTAGTGAGGAGAAGTGGGGGCTCATTGTTGCAAAAAATCCTTATTATTTTGAATTTAAGACCGAAATACCAATAGATATAATTAACTGGATTTTAGATTTAAAGAAGGCATCAGATACTGTTGCCGGCCTCAATAGAATAGTAATAAACCCGGATGACCCTGAGAATAGTTATTATGACACTCTATATCTTCGAGATAAGAATAATATTTATACATATACAATAACCGATTATGACGGAGGTGCTCTGGAAACCAAAGAGTTTAATTCACTTTATAATAGACTCAATCCTGAAAACAATCCCAATTCACGAAACTACAAAATAGCAATTGAGACTGGCAGCAAGACGTCCTTGCCAAAAGACATGATTGCACCTCTTTCAGCAAGCAGTGAAGAGAAGTATTCAAATTTGAACATGACACCTTTTGTTGGAGTTCATGGACATACATCAAGTTTGGCAGATTATGAGGCAATTCAGTTAGAATTATTCGGGGAGGTCAAGAATGATTATTACCCTGATGAAGATGCCTATGGTTCGGTTGTATTTAAAAAATCCGACAGTATCTACAGAATATATAAAAATTCTGTAATCGAATATAAATATATTGGTAATCAGGGTATGACAGAAAAGTCCAGACTGCTTGAAGCCTACCAAAAGGCTGTAAGCTTCTTAATGGAAATAACAGCCCAGAGTAAATATATGTCAGGGGTCAACCTTTATTTATCCTCAGTTAGTGAAGAGAATAACTCCTATACTTTCAAATTTGATTATAGTATACCCCAGGGAAGTGGACTGGGAGAGGTACCTGTTCTCGTTAAGAATTTCATAATACCAAACAGTGAGACGCCTCTTAACAATGCCATAACTGTTGAAGCAACCTCAAAAAAGGTACTTCTTTGCAGGTGGATTGCATTCAACCCAAAAACAAACAGAGATTATGCTGAGTATAGATGGAATTTTCCAGAGTATGTGGACAAAGCATATAATTCTATAACTGAGTTGAAAAACAGCAGCTTACCTATAAAGGACTATGGAATATACTATGTTATAACGGATAAAAAGCTCAATGATAACACATTAACCCCAAGTTTTGTGCTATTTAATGAGTCGGGTAATTTTGATATACCATTAAAATGATATACCAATAAATAGATATGCTATAGAGTGGCATACTATTAAATTGACATACAAAAAGGTCAGTAGTTAGTGACGGGAAATAACAGGTGACGGATATGGACTGGAAAAGAGCAAAAACAATTTTAATATTTGTGTTTATAGTATTGAACCTCGTTCTGGCCATAACACTATACCGGAATATAACGGGGGGAGAGGTATCTCAGGAGACTATATACACTACTCAAAAAATACTTGAGCAAAATAATGTACATATTGAGCGCCCGATACCTAGATATACCGGAAAGGATTATTTATTGCAATATGAAGAGACCTTTCTGGATAAAGATAAAATTGTTTATGGACTTTTAGGGGATAATTATACCAAAATAAGCGATAATAACTATAAGAAAGATACTGAGCAAGTTATTTTTTATAATGACTATAGTTTTGAATATAGTGACAGTGGGAGCAATAAAAAGATTTTAACCCAGAGCAAAAGTGAAATTGATGGCTATTTGAAAGCCCTGATTAAAAAGCTGGGTCTCCCGTTTTCCGAATTTAAGTTGGACAGCTTTTACTCACCAGTAACAGATACCAGTGCAAAAGCTGTATATAAGGGAATTTACGAAGGCTATTCAGTATTCGACAACTATATTGAGGCTGAGGTTGGAGATTCAGGCTTAAAGAGTTTGAGATTCCATTATAAAAAGCCAAAGACCATTACAAGCCGAGATGTCAGAGTAATACCTGTTTATCAGATACTGATATCCAAAATAACAAAATACCCGGGTATATATATCAGTGATGTGGATATAGGCTTTAAGGGATTAACCAAGGTTGGCAAGGATACTAAGACTCTTTATGAGGGATTATCCTGGAGAATAAAAACTACCGAAGGCAAAGAGTTCTACTTTAATGCAACAAACGGTGAAAGTATAGAGTAAGAACTTGTAAATTTTTTTACATTATTTTTAGTGGAATAATTAATAACTAAATGGTATAATGTTCTCGTGTGTGTAATGTTTAACAAAACATTTACAGTTTATACAAAAGGTTGGTGTAAAAGGGTTTGGATAAGTTCTTAATTAACGGGCCATGTCCCCTGAACGGAGAAGTTA
>JAEYNI010000238.1 GCA_023412635.1 Bacillota bacterium | reverse complement strand
TCAGCGTGAAATAGCTAAAATGCTTGGAATTTCAAGATCCTATGTCTCAAGGATAGAGAAAAAAGCAATTAAAAAATTAAGTAAAGAATTAAAACCTGAAGGCTGCCATTAGGGCAGCCTTCTTTTTGCTTGTATTTAAACTTTCGCATTATGAGTTTTGACGTATGCTTTATTAATTTGCTTCATTAATTTATTCGTGATGCATTTACATACAAGAGGTGGAATATGGGAAGTTATGGTATAATGTTGTATAATTGTCCGCGATTTACGACACCTGATGCTAATGGGGATATTGGACTTTTCCTTAATCGGAATAATTTACTCCATCAGCGAAGTACTTGCTAAGCACAAAATTAGCATATTTGTTATATCTACATATGATACGGATTACATATTGGTAAGGGATATGGATATTGAGAAAGCTTTGAAAGCTCTGTCTGAAAAATATGAAATCATAACTGAATAAAATTAGAGGATAGATATTTCATTCATTAGAGCTTACGTACCAGTAAGTTCTTTTTTATTAATAAAATTATAACAATAAAGTGAACCTTTTACTTTACAACGACAATGTATAAGTGAGTGGCCATTCATGATAATAAAAGTTTGAAAGGAGAAGTCCCTTGGATATTACAGAGTTAAATGAGCTTGTTAGGACGCATGGCAAAGCAATTTACGGGTTTTGTCACAAGCTTGCAAAAAACAAGAACGATGCAGATGATCTATATCAGGAGACATTTCTGAAAGCGATGGAACTTTACCATAAAATTGATAATGGGAATAACCCAAAAGGATTTCTTATTTCTATAGCAGTAAGGCAATGGAAGAATAACCGTCGTAAATATGCGAGGCGCAATAGATTAGCACCCATAGAGGAGTTAAATGAGTATTTGGGCAGCAACATAATAAGTAAAGAAATGTCCCCCGACAGCATTGTAATATCCAATGAACTTAGGAATACCTTACAAACCGCTGCAGATAAGCTTAATGATAAGTTAAGAATACCCTTGTATATGTATTACACTGCCGGTATGTCAAACGAAGAAATTTCAATTGCATTAAAAATACCGGAGGGCACAGTAAAAAGCAGGCTTTTCAAAGCCCGTAAAACCTTAAAAAATATTTTGGAGGTGGAGTTTGAAGAATATGCAAAAATATGAGAAATTTAATGATATTTTAAAACAGGCTCTCTCCTCATCAGTCGAACCCGGTGAAGAGTTAAATCAAAAAATACTTAACCGGTATAAGGAGAATAATAATATGAAAGTTGTATTCAAAAGAAAGACTGTCGCGGTATTTATTGCTGCCGCTATTACCCTTGCAATGTCAGCGACCGCCTTGGCAGCATGGCAGCTACTTAACCCCAAACAGGTTGCTGAACATTTTGGAGATCAAAAACTATCGAAAGCCTTTGAAGCAAAAGGCGCAGTAGAAATAAATAAATCAATTATTGAAGATGGTTATAGTATTACGCTGCTGGGAATAACATCAGGAAAAGACTTAAGTGACTTGACAAGCTCGGTACAGGATATTCATCCCGAGAGAACCTATGCAGTGGTCTCAATAGCCAAAGAGGACGGCAGTAAAATGCCTCATACATCGGATGAAGGATATGGAAATCCTCCGTTTTTTGTGTCTCCCCTTATAAAAGGACAAAAACCCTGGCAGGTCAATATAGCTTCAATGAATGGAGGCTATCAAGAGTGTGTCGTCGACGGAGTTATGTACAGACTGATAGAATGTGATGGAATAGAAATATTTGCAGACAGGGGACTTTATCTTTGTGTTAGTACTACTTCATTCTTTGATATTAACGCATATAAATTTGATGAGAAAACCGGTGAGATTACTCCGAAACCCGATTTTGTTGGGGTTAATGTGTTGTTTGACCTGCCGCTGGATATAAAAAAAGCTGACCACGAGAAGGCCGAGAAATATCTGAAAGAATTGCTGGAGCCTTCTGCAGATTCAACTAAAAAAGCGATTTCAGGCTCAGAAGAAAAAACCCATATAATTGAAAAAGGAATTATAATTCCCGAATCAATAAAAGAGGTTACATATGATGAAACTGGTAATGTATATTATGAATATGGGGGAAAAAAAGTATCTTTTTCGATAGAGCAATTATTCGATAAAGATCAGGTTGGTGAATCATTGAATATGTCAATAGGAGAAGTGGATGATAAGCTTTCGGCTATTCAGTTTTCCAGGGATGCTGACGGCGTAATAACAGGAAAGGTTATTCTGATTGATAAATAACCTAATAAATATTGAGACAAATAGAACAATTGATTAATCAAAAGGCCCATGATGCTATTAAAAATATGGTAGCTTGGGCCTTTTATATTAACTACTATAATAAAATATGAACAAACTAATAATTTTCCTCCATTCATTGCCTAGTATATATAGTTATGTTATAGTTCAAATATACCGTAACTGTATCTATAACTGTATCTATGTCGATGAGGAGCAAATATCGTGAAACACACACTATATAATGTAAGAAATGTAACAAACTTGAAGGATATGCTGAATCAAAGTGCTGATCTATATGGACAAAAGGCAGCTTTCCTTTTAAACAAAAATGAAACAGAGAAAAGTGTAAGCTATGCACAGTTTAAAGCTGATGTTGATGCTTTCGGTACAGCGCTACATTGCCTTGGTCTCAAGGATAAATGTATAGGTGTTATCGGAGAGAACAGATATGAATGGTGTGTTTCATACCTGGCAACAGTAAGCGGAACAGGCATAGCCGTTCCCATAGACAGGGAACTGAATATTGCAGAAATAGAAAATATACTACGGAGATGTAATGCAGATGCAATAATATATTCAGGTAAACACAGCGAGCAAATGAAAAAGCTGTCATCCATGGGATTATCGGTTAAACATTTTATTAATATGGATGCCGGTGAAGACAATGACTTTTATTTGTCCTTCAGTAGACTGCTTAATATGGGAGAGGAGCTTATAGCTTCAGGTCAACAGAATTATATTAATACCGTTATAGATGATAATTCGTTGGCTGCCTTACTTTTCACCTCCGGTACGACAGGGACTGCAAAAGGAGTTATGCTGAGTCATAGAAATATCTGCTCAAATGTAGTTTCTGTGCGTTCCACGGTTCTGGTGGATACTAATGATACTTCACTGTCAATTCTTCCTATGCATCACACATATGAATGTACCATTGGTTTTTTAGCCTTCATATACTCAGGTGCTACAATATCCTTCAATGAAGGGTTGAAGTATATCGCGAAGAACCTGAAGGAGGTAAAGCCTACAATACTTGTTGTTGTACCGCTCATTCTGGAAAATCTATATAAAAAGATTTGGGCACAGGCAGCAAAACAGAAATTCGGAAGACTCAAATTAAGGGCTGCTCTATTTATTACTACCTTATTGAATTACTTTTTCCATATAGATATTACCAAAAAAGTTTTTAAGCAGATACATGACAATGTGGGTGGAAGGCTAAGGCTCATTTTAACAGGTGCTGCAGCAATTGATCCTGCAGTATCCAAGGGGTTCCGCAAAATGGGTATCAAGGTCTTGCAGGGCTATGGTCTGACAGAATGTGCCCCACTGGTAACCGGTAACAGAGATTACCAGTATAAAGACAACAGCGTTGGCAAACCTCTGCCAGGGGTTGAGGTAAGAATAGATAAGCCTGATGAAAACGGCATTGGTGAAATCCTTGTTAAAGGTGAGAACGTTATGCTGGGGTACTACAAGGATGAAGTAGAAACCTGTAAAACCATTAAGGATGGCTGGTTTTATACTGGTGATCTTGGAACTGTAGACAAATCAGGATACTTATACATAACGGGAAGAAGTAAGAATGTAATTATTACCAGCAACGGAAAAAATATTTATCCTGAAGAACTTGAAGCGTCTATAAACAAGAGCCCCTGTGTACAGGAGTCAATGGTTTCAGGGGAAGTAGATAATATTACAGGTGAAACGCGAATACATGCACAAATATTGCCGGATATTGAATACATAAAGGAAAAATTTAAAGACATAAGTCTATCTAAGGACGAGCTTATGAACCTGTTCAGTGATATTGTAAAGAATATCAACAAAGATCTTCCTTTGTACAGACGTATTAGAAAATTCACTCTGCGTGAAAGCGAATTCATTAAAACCACAACAAAAAAAATTAAACGCTTTAATCCTGAAAACATTAACACTGATTTTTAAGGTGGTTTGTAAAGGGATGTTAAATTGAAAAGCTTCGGATTTCTTTATAAATATCCGGATTTTGGTGGTTGTTATGTTAAATAACCAAGTTTAACTGTTTTTGTGATTTGAGGTTATTTGGTTATAGAATTAAAATAAATAGGGGCATAATTCCCGAAATACTAATTATGCTCCTATTGGTTTATGCAACTTTATTTTAAAAGGCCGTGATACATTGTACTCTAAAAAAGAAATCCTGCGACTTTTCTTTCCTGCGTTTATTGAACAATTTCTTTCTACAGCGATTGGTGTAGTTAATACTATGATGGTAAGCGGACTTGGGGCTTTTGCCGTCTCTGCC
>JAEYNI010000213.1 GCA_023412635.1 Bacillota bacterium | reverse complement strand
TAGATTAAAAGCAAACACGATAATTATAAAAAAAGAGGGGTTTGTCCCATATGTGAACCGACTTCCAAAAGTTAGACCTGAAAATATAACTTTTGGAGTTTGGTTTTTTTGTGGTAAAATACAGTTTTGAATTTAAGAAAAAAGTTGTCTTATGGGAGTTATTTGGTCAACGATGACTGGTCATACACTTCCGGTTCCGATGTAGTCTTAGAAGTGCTGGGGAAAAAAGTACAGAACATAGATGACGAGGTTGCGCTTTTGCATGAGCTGAAGGAAATCGTACTGGATTTTATACACGAAATCGAAGAAGTGAACTTTTTAGACAACTCCGACATAAAAATGCTGTATAACAAGGCTAAAGAGATTGAAACACAATTGATAAGCGTTAACTATATAGGCAAGCCCTCAAATATAAGCCGCTTGATTTTTTGCTGTCTAAAAATGACAAAGCAGAATGGATATGTGCCGTTAAAGATGGTGTTACGAATGCCGAGGTAAGCCCTTTTAAATTGTTCGATTTTCCGGGAGGCTTATACGCTATGGCAGTCAGTATTGACGAAGATAACGAGAGCATACGAAAAGTAGAAGATAAAATCTGCCGATGGATTGAAAGCACAAATTTTGAGCTTGATAAAAGCCGCAATGTTATGTTCAATATGCCTTATTTATATGAAGATGGAAGAGATATTGCCTATAAAGACATAGAAAAGGGACTCGGCTATAAACAAATGCAAAGATATTTTCCAATCAAGCTAAAAGAAGGACTCAATCATTGATATAAGAAATGTTATAGAAACTTGGCTTGACAAGGAATTGTCATTTGTACAGTAAAAGCATAATGCAGGGCCCCTATTTTCGCTCTTGGCTCACACCATCCATATTTTATGAGTGTTTGTGGTTCGGAGGAAAAAATACAAGGTGTCTTCGACATAAAATATGAGTATGAGTCAGACACCTTTATATTCAACGCGAAGTTGTGAGCGTTTGCGCTTCTTTTTTACTATTTAGTTATTAAGGGCTTTGTACTGCCGCGAACCTTTAACACTGGATCAAATATGAAGAAATTATTTTCAGTATTCTTCTTCTCAATAGCATTTAAAACTTGATTTACAGCTTCGTCAGCCAGATTTTTAACTGGCTGTTCAATTGAAGTCAGCGGCGGTGTAATAAAATCTGAAATAAATATATCGTCATATCCCACAAGAGATAGATTATCCGGTATGGAAAGGTTATAATAACTGGCTTGTTTATAAACTCCCAGTGCCATCATATCATTAAAGGCAAAAATTGCTGTAACACCTCTTCCAAGAAGATAGGGAAGAGCTTTCATACCGCTTTCTCTATGAAAATCCCCTTCAAATATGAGGTTTTCCTGTATGGGGATGTTTGCCTCCAGTAAAGCTTCCTTATAACCGTTCAAGCGCTCTATTGAGCTGTAAACATTTTTTGGTCCGGTTATACATCCGATTGAACGATGTCCCAGATTGATAAGATGTTGTGTGGCCAAATAACCTCCCAGTTTCTGATTGACAATAATGGTTGTTCCAGCCTCAATATCAAGCTTACGGTCCACCACAATAAAAGGAGTACTGGTACTTGAAATTAACTTCTGAATATCACGAAGGTGCTCATCAATAGAATTTGATAAAATCACAATTATTGCATCTACATTACGATCCAAAAAGATATTAATGTAGTCGATATCTCTACGTGCCATATCATGGGTATTGCCATAAAGTACGTTATAGCCATGATCATAGCAGGCCTGCTCAATAAGTTTGGAAAGCTCAGAAAAATAGATGTTACTGATATCAGGAAGAACTAATCCGATGGTTTGGGTAGTTTTCGTCACCATACTCATTGCGATATGATTCGGCCTGTAGTTTAATTTTTCAACTACATCAAGTATCTGTTTTCTGGTTTTTTCTGATATTTTATTGCTTTTTCCATTTAATACAAGAGACACAGCTGTTGTCGATACTCCGGCTTCAGCTGCCACATCTTTAATAGTAGCTCGCAATGAACCTACCTCCTTACCAATTTTTAGCTATAACTCAACATTTATTATATTAAGAAATACAACAAATGTAAATTGAATTTCGTAGTCAGGGTTAGTTTGAAAGGCTTCGCTGAAGCTTGTCTTCCAAGCTAACCTATGAATTTAACATGATAAACTACTCACTACTAATTTACTAAAACTAGTTTACTATTATTCACTTCTGACAAAAATGGAATGGAGGTGGATGCTCCATGTCTTGATACTGCTAAGGATGAAGCAATAGAAGCTATGCGGAGGCAGGAATCTATTGGCTCATTATTAGCATATGCAGCAAGAAAATAACCGGTAAAAGTATCGCCTGCAGCTGTTGTGTCAACTACCTTCACATCATAAATACCATGTTGATAGGTATTCACTCCGTCGCTGAACACAGCACCACTTTTCCCCAGTGTAAGTACAATTGATGTTTTGGGGTAAATCTGATGAAGCTTATTAAGAATATCTTCATAGTTCTTTTCTTTTGTTAATTCATAACCCTCAATTTCATTTAGAAGTAAAATATCAACTAAATGTAATGGGTAGCTAAGCAGCTGTTCTGTTATGGGTGATGGATTAAAGGCGATTTTCATGTCCTTTTTCTTTGCTTGTTCCATAATATACGGAACATTGTTAATTTCGTTCTGTAATAAAATGAAATCACCTGGCTCAAACTTGGCCAAAACTTGGTCGATGAATGCTTCATCAATCATATGGTTAGAACCCGCATAACAAATTATGGAGTTTTGACCATTTTGGTCTACTTGAATTATTGTGTGACCGGTCATTTGATCGGCGCTAACAGCTACATATGTAGAATTGACATGGCTTTCCTCCATTGATTTTATCAGATGAATACCATCCCGACCGATCATTCCGGACATATAGCAATCTGCATCAGCCCGACCTAAAGCAAGAGCCTGATTTAATCCTTTACCTCCGTCAAATATATTGAAGGAGGTGGAGGTTGTTGTTTCTCCGGGTTTAACAATGTGACTTACTTGATAGACATGGTCTAAATTTAATGATCCAAAACATAATATCTTCATAATGATTCACTCCGTTTAAACGTTTTAATTATTATTTACTCGTTTAGCATATGTTAAGTATATTTTATGATAATTCACATGTCAATATAAAAAACTTGTCGAAAAATAAGATAAAGTGACGAAAAATATGTTGACTTCACAAACTTATTTGTGTATATTGGAGATATCAAGTCGACGTAATTCGTATAATTTGTAGGGTGGTAAAACAAAGGTAAAACGATAAACTGCATTGGTTTCAGAGAAATAAAGAAAAGTTTTACAGAAAAGAATTGTCGACAAGGTAATAAATGCTAGTCTAATTATTGATATTTACAGTATGAAAGGAGTATCTATGAATTCAAGAGAGAGAGTCAGAGCAGCATTAAATCATCAGCAGCCCGACCGTGTTCCAATCGATTGCGGCGGTCATATGTCAAGTAATTTTTCTGTGCAGGCCTATAGGAATTTACGTGAATATTTGGGACTTAAGAAAAGTGAACTTTATGTTTGTGACGTCATACAGCAGTTAGTTTTTCCTGAAAAGGATGTCCTGGACATGTTTGGTATTGACGTAGTAAATTTTGGAACTGAGTTTACAGCCCATGATGAGTATTGGAAGGAATGGGAACTTCAGGATGGTACACCCATAAAGATCCCAGCGTATATAGATATAAGAAAAGAGGGCGACAATTCATTTTTATACAACGCTAAAGGTAAGCAGTTGGCAATATGGAAAAAAGGTGTGTTATATTGCGAGCAAACCTACTACCCTCTTGAAAATTCTGATTCAGAAGATTTTTCCAATTTACAGGATAATTTAGATGATGTTATGTGGTGTGCGTTTCCCGGACCTCCTGCGCCGCTAGGTTATTCCGGAGAAGATATGGCTAAAAGAAAAGCATCCATAACAAAACTTCGTCAGTCAACTGACAGAGCTATATATGCTCCTTTTGGAGGAAGTATATTCGAAATGGGAGGTTTCCTGTACCGTCAAGATAACTTTATGATGGAAATGATGCTGAACCCTGAGAAAATACACAAGTACTTAGATAAGATCAAGGAAATATATTTTGAAGGCATTAAGAACTTTATTGAAGCAAATGGAACAAATATTGATGTAATGGGTTTTGGTGGAGATGATATGGGAATGCAGGGGGGACCTCAGATTTCACCTGCAATGTATAGAGAGTTCTTTAAACCTATTCACAAGGAAATATGGGGATATGCAAAAAAATTAAATCCAGATATAAAGCTTTGTTTACATTGCTGCGGTGGAATATTCCCATTGATAGGAGATATTATCGATGCAGGAATGGATGCTATAAACCCGGTTCAAACTAGTTGTAAAGATATGGAAGTTGAAAAGCTCAAGTCAACCTTCGGTAAAGATATTACTTTCTGGGGTGGCGGTTGTGATACCAGAGACATTCTGCCAAATGGAACACCGCAGCAGGTTAAGGATCATATACGAAGAAATCTCGATGTAATGTTCCGTGATGGAGGCTTTATATTCCAACAAGTTCACAATATTGTTGCAAACGTTCCGCCGGAAAATATCGTCGCAATGTTTGAAGCAGTGAAAGAATACACCTAAAAAAATTTTTTACAGGGGGAAAGTCATGAAAAAGAAGCTAATTTCAGTAATGTTGTGCATGGTTCTGGTAGTTGGATTATTTGCAGGTTGTACATCTTCAGACGACAAGTCTGCAACAAGTACAGGGAATGTAAGTAC
>JAEYNI010000164.1 GCA_023412635.1 Bacillota bacterium | reverse complement strand
AGCTTGCCTGGAGAAGGGGTGCTGTCATACAGTATGATGAAAGAGCACAAGCTCCGTTTTTCTATTATTACGATGATAATGGAAGACAGCATGTGGTGTGGTTCGAGGATGCCAGGAGCGTATTGGCAAAATTCACTCTTGCCAATGAATTCAGACTGGGAGGACTCAGTTATTGGACAATAATGAGCTACTTCCCGCAAAACTGGCTGGTTCTAAGAAATGTTTTCAATATCCGAAAGGTCCTATAAAATAAGTAAATTTTCCATTTTTTTAAACTTATTGACATTAGGTGTAGCTTGTGTTATTGTCTGCTTTGGATAGTTTATAACGAGGCGGAAAAAATGTCCCAACGACTATAAGTGGTGGGTTCCGATTTGGTTTTCTGGCGGTGAGCATATCCACGGTGCTCGGACGTCTTTGCCTCGTTGAAACGCCGCTGATGTAAGCAAACTTTTCTACAACCGAAAAGTTTACTTTTGAACCGAAGCGTTATAATTATTCATAAACGTATGGAGAGCCTTGGAAAACAAGGGTATTCGTTGGGCTGAGATCCACAGATTGATATGCTGTGGATTTTAGCGACTCTATTGAATGAAAGGAAGCAGATATGAACAAGGCGGAACTTTTAGGAAGATGGACCAAAGAAAAGTCCGAAGAGCTTTATGGTATTAAAAACTGGGGTAACGGATATTTTTCAATTTCAGACAATGGGGAAGTTCTGGTAAACCCGTATAAGGATAATGAGTCGGCTGCAGTCAGCCTTATGGATATTATTTCTGGAGTGCGTGAGCGCGGGCTGGATATGCCTGTACTATTGCGTTTTGAAAATCTTTTGGATTCACAGATTTCTTTTCTGAATAACTCTTTTAACGATGCGATGAAAAAGCTTAATTACAAGGGTGCTTACAGAGGAGTTTATCCGATAAAAGTAAACCAGCAGCAACAGGTGGTTGAGGAAGTAACCAAATTCGGACAGCGCTATCACCATGGTCTTGAAGTGGGAAGTAAGGCTGAGCTGGTTGCAGCTTTATCCGTAATGAAGGATAAAGAAGCCTGCTTAATCTGCAACGGCTACAAGGATGAAGAATTTATTGATTTGGGCTTGTATGCGGTAAAGATGGGCTTTAAATGCTTTTTCGTTATTGAAATACCGGGTGAACTGGATATTGTAATGGAGAGATCAAGGGTGTTAGGTATAAAACCCAATATTGGAATCAGAATAAAACTTTCTGCAAAGGCAGGAGGACATTGGACCGAATCTGGCGGTGACAGAAGCATTTTCGGCTTGAATATGTCACAGGTTATTGCCATGGTGGACGAACTTAAGGAAAAGAATATGCTTGATTCCCTCAAACTATTGCATTACCACCTTGGTTCACAGATTCCAAACATCAGGGATATCCGTTCTGCGGTACTTGAGGCAGCACGTGTATATGCTGAACTGGTTAAGGAAGGTGCACCGATGGGTTTTCTTGACCTGGGCGGCGGATTGGCTGTTGACTACGACGGTTCAAATACTAACTACACCTGCAGTCGTAATTACACGGTGGAAGAGTACTGTACTGACATAGTCGAGGCCGTTATGACAACACTGGACTCAAGTGATGTACCTCATCCTATAATAGTAACCGAATCCGGAAGAACTACAGTTGCCTACTATTCGGTGCTACTGTTCAATGTTCTTGATGTGGAAAGGTTTGAGGAACATAATATACCGGACACTTTGGACGAAAATACGTCTGAGCAGATAAAGAACCTGTTTGATGTAAATAAAAACGTTACTCAAAAAAATGTACAGGAGTGTTATAATGATGCTCTTTACTATCGTGATGAAATAAGGGATATGTTCAAGCACGGAAGGATAAGCCTCAGAGAACGTGCATTCTCAGAGAAAATATTCTGGAATACCATAAACCAGATTGCTAAGGAAAAGCAGAAACTGAAAAACGCTCCCCCTGATTTGGAGGATATTGAAAGCGCAATTGCGGATATATACTACTGTAATTTCTCGGTATTCCAATCTATTCCAGACAGCTGGGCTATTGATCAGCTTTTTCCGATTATGCCGCTACACAGGCTGCAGGAGATGCCAAAACGTGACGCAGTTATAGCTGATATTACCTGCGATTGTGATGGTAAGATAGATCACTTTATTGATTTGCATGATGTACGGAATACTTTACCGCTGCACGAGATGAAAAACGGTGATGACTACTATCTGGGAGTATTCCTTGTTGGGGCTTATCAGGAAACCCTGGGGGATCTTCATAACCTTTTCGGAGATACAAATGTAGTCAGTGTCAGAATTAATGGTGACGGAACCTATGACCTTGTCAAGGAAATTCACGGCGACAGCGTATCGGATGTTTTGTCATATGTGGAATTTGACCCGAAGGACATGCTGATAAGCTTCCGTGAAAAAGCTGAGGACGCTATTCGCGATGGCCTTATCTGTGCAAGTGAAAGACCAGAAATAATGAGAGCCTATGATAATGGTTTACGCGGTTACACTTATTACGAAAGGTAAGTTTAGTACAGATAGATTGCAATAAAAAGAATAGCATTAATTTGAAATTAAGATAGACAGGGCAGCTTAATATGAGCTGCCCTTTATTATTGAGTTCTTTCATCAAAAATCACAGCATTATTATTTGCTAAAGATAGCTCTTCAAGATTGTAATAAGGCGGTCCCGACGGAGTACTCGCTGCAATCACCATATCTGCGTCATTTGGAAGACCAAACCAGGAGTTTTCACTTATTTGTGCCCTTCCCCCGTCAATTGAAATGCCGCACCAAGTATCTGATATATTGTTTGCTGTTATCAAACCCCGGGAATATTCCAAAAGGTGTAATCCGGTGTCCAATGAATTAATTCTGTTATTTTTAATTAAATAGTTATCGGCTCCCTCCTCAACTATTGTTACCCCAGCCAGAAGTTGCGGTGATACCGTTTTTCCTGGGCCTGAGAGGTTGCAGTTTACTATTTCGGCGTCGGTTGACATGATTCTGACGAGTTCAGAAGGACGCCGTTCTGCGCTTACTATTGATATTCCGTTCAGACGTACAGCTGGTGCACTGATAATTACTGGAGTTGAGTCGGTTTCAGGTGAGATATACGGATTTTTTTCTCCCAACAAGGTAACTCCTGCCTTTGTAATATTTATTGTACTAACTGTAAAGGCTCCTCTGAGATGAACCGTTCCTCCCGGCTCAACAGCTGCCAGTGCTACTTCTATAGTTCCCAGCGGATGCCGTTGGTTTCCTACTCCATCTATAGCTCCCGAAAGGGCATATATATTTGTAAAGTCTACAGAATACTCAACAGCGTAATCAAGTACGGTTTGTATATCTGATGCATTGGCATAACCTGCGGTCGGGCGTTGTGTTATTAATTCTGAAAGCACCTGTGCCTGCTGAGTGCCAGAAATCATATCAAACTCTGTAAGATTTAAGCCTAGAGCCGGATTGGTAACTGCAGCTCTCATTTCGGTTTCTGTTTCAGCCTGATTGGCTCCGGTCAAAGGAGGAGAAGGTTCTTCAGCAGGTCCCACCTTCAAAATAAGAAGAGAGGCTGTTACATTGATTTCAATACCACTTAATCTGTGGTTTAATATAATGGGCTCAAGGCTGTCATGATTCCGCAATGCTAGAATATCACCTGCTCGAGCACTTATAACAGCCATTCCGGAATTTGAGGAAGACGAAGGGAAACCAGCTGAATAAATGGAGCCAGGAACCAAATTATTATTCAGAAATAGAGCAAACTGACTTGGTTGCTGACAATCTATACTGTACCAAACAGCATAAGTGCCAGCCTCATCCAATGAGACAGAACCACTTCCTGCCGCGTGAGACACTCCCAGCATAATCCAGCTATTACTAAAGGGTACACTGCTCTCGGGAGTAATGGTTTGGTTTCCCGTATTATAAACATATCCATAGGCTTTGCTGACTTCAGGGGTCATGACGGAGTAATTTAGTATGAGTTTAGGGAAATAAGGTTCCCAGACAATTTTATCACTTCCAAACTGTATAAGTGTATTATCATTTGAATTTGTCAAGGCAAGACCGTTATTTACATACTTCCCGCCCAGCCAGTCATTTACAAGCTGAGTTACCTCTATCTGTATACTTTTGTACAAGTCCTCCGATGTAATATCAACCTGTGATGAAGTGGGTTCAGTAATAGGAAATGTATCATATGTAACATGGGATGCGTCAAAGGATTCAGTTACTCTGTTTACAACAATTGTATCTGTGCCAGGTCCGGACTTTGAAATTACAGCCAGTTGTAGATATGCACTATCGACTGAATTTGCAGCTATAGTTGTAAAATCAAACTTAAGTAAGCTTATACAGCTTTCGAAAATTTCATCTGTACCTGAGTAAAGCAGGGGATGATATGAGAAGTTATCGTTAGATTGAGCTGAGGATACAAAAGTATTCTGAGAAACAGTTAAAACAACGGGAGGCATTAATATATTCCTTCTTTCATTGTAAATTTATGTATAAAGATCTACTTTACATAATATTTGATTTAATAAAGTAGTGTTACACTAATCAGGAAAGTGGTGCTGGTTTTAATATGTTTATTTTACAATGGGGAATAAGAAAGCTACAGTTAAGCAAAATAATTAATAGCTTATTAAATATTGTTTGTATCGAGGGTATTTGCATGTTTGGAAAATTTGATTTAAGATATAAACTTGCTATCGTTTGGATCGCAGGTTTTTTATTACTATGGTTTATTTTTTACAGCACTTTCCGAGCGGATAGTTTAAAGTATGATTTGGACCAGATAATCAAAGGAATAGAAAATGCCGACTGGGAGCAGGCTGATAAGTTTACAGCTAAATTTTCAAATAATTATTGTAACAGGAAATACATTTATCAAATTAATAATTCTACAGAGATGTTTGCAACCTTTGAGTATTCTGTAAGACAGTTAAAACTGGCTGTCAGGAATAGACAGGAAAGTGCACTGGAATATGCAGGGCTTTTAAGAGAAGGCATTAACTTTGTTGCTGAACCTTTTACAGGGCCGTAAAATAATATATCGGCAGCTAGTGACTTTGTCCATGAAAATAATCAAATGGAGACCAACCATGAATACTTTACTTAGTTATAGCATAAGGGTAATTATAGTATATTTCTTCACATATCTTGCAACCAGAATTCTTACTAAAAAGGCAATAGCTGAGATGACTGCTTATGAGATGGCTGGTCTGATGGTATTTGCAAATGTCGCTTCAGAGCCTCTTGTCGACAAGGTTACCATCAAATCGGTCTACGGTTCGGGAGTTCTCGTAATATTAATGATTATTGCTACGAAGGTGGCTCTATTTAACAAAATTACACCCGTTATGGAACATACCGCTTCAATAATAATTCATAACGGAAAAATAGATTTTGAGCAACTGAAAAGACTAAGTCTCAGTTTGAACCAACTGCTTGGCCTTATAAGGCAACAAGGTTTTGACAAAGTTTCAGATGTTCAGACTGCAATTTTTGAGCCAAACGGTCAGCTTTCAGTTTTCCCTAAGTCAGAAAATAAACCTGTTACCCTGAAGGATATGAATATGAATGCTCCTGAAAGTTCTGTAAGTCTTCCATTAATAATAGATGGAAATATAATCAGGGAAAATCTAACGTATATGGGTAAAAACGAGCTATGGTTGCTGGGTGAGCTCAAGCAGCAGGGAATTTCTGATCCTAAAAGTCAGGTTATACTTGCAGAACTTGATTCATCTCATAAAGTTGTTGTTTTTAAGAAATAGCGACTCAAAATATGCCGATGAGTTTAGCACATATTAAATAAAAATAATATAAGTACACATAATAAATTTACAATCAATAATAAATAAGAAAGAAATATTGAGGAATCTGTAGATTTTGGGTTGGTAATCTAGATAAAGCAGAATATTTTCTATTTTTATTGATTTTTTAACGTATTTTTTGTATAATCACGCTTGTATTGTTGACCGGCTATAAATTTATGGCCGTTTTACGGACCAAAGCCACAAGGTCGGCTCAAAGCCACTACGTGTCTTTTCATTACTATTTGTGTACGCGCTGTGCGTGTAAATGGGAGGTAATATGGGAAAAGCTTTAATTATAGGCGCGGGCGGAGTTGCCAGTGTTGTAATCCATAAGTGCTGCCAAAACCCTGATGTATTCGAAGAAATATGTATAGCCAGCAGAACAGTTGAAAAATGCGAGGCTATAAAGGCAAAACTGGATGGAGGAAAAACAAAAATCCAGACAGCCCAGGTTGATGCAGATAATACTGATGAGGTTATTGAACTTATAAATAAATTTAAACCGGATATTGTTATAAATGTAGCACTGCCATATCAGGATCTTACAATTATGGATGCGTGTCTTGCTACAAAAGTGCATTATCTTGATACTGCCAACTACGAGCCGCCCGAGATACCAAAGTTTGAGTATAAATGGCAGTGGGCTTATAAAGAAAGGTTTGAAAAAGCAGGTATCATGGCTTTGTTGGGCAGCGGATTTGATCCGGGCGTAACAAGTGTTTTCTGCGCTTATGCTCAAAAGCACTATTTTGATGAGATTCATTACATTGATATAGTCGATGCTAATGCAGGTGATCATGGTTATCCGTTTGCTACAAACTTTAATCCGGAAATCAATATACGCGAAATTACAGCTC
>JAEYNI010000136.1 GCA_023412635.1 Bacillota bacterium | reverse complement strand
ATTCGATGCCTTACATAGCTTGTAAATAAATATAAATGGTCCAACGACAATCATTGCTCCGAGAATACTCCAAAGCCAAAAGTCAGCAGACCCAAACTTGAAGCCAATATTTCGACGCGCCAACTCGTTGCCGATACGACCAGTAATTTTATGATACCATAGTTTTTTAGTGCTGATCAATATATAATATTGTTCTTAATAAGACATTTGCACCCTTAAGACATTTCTCAACAGGTGTATATTCAAGTTCACAATGGCTGTGTCCCTCGACACTCGGTACAAATATCATGGTTGTAGGAATAACGTCAATTACGTATTGCGCATCGTGACCCGGACCGCTGTACAGCCTCATGTTTGTGTAGCCATAATCATTTGCACTCTTCTCAACATAATCAACCAGCTCCGACGTATACATTACTGATTTGCGAGTCCATGCTTCTTTGTAGGTGACCCTGCACTTTTCCACTTCTTGTGGAATCTTTTTAATAATATCAAGAACCTTATTAATAACCTCAGGATTTTGATGTCTTGCATCAAGGGTAAACCTTACTTCCTCAGGAATAATTGTATGAATATTGGGGTTTGCAGAAATCTTACCGGTTGTATAAACCAGCTTTCTATCCAGTGTATCCAATTCATCATGCAGATACTGAATTGTCTTAACTGCCGCATAAAGTGCATCTTTTCTATATTTCATAGGGGTTGTTCCCGCATGACCAGCCTGACCGCAGAAGGTAAATTCATAATTTATCATACCGCATACACCTTCAACAACGCCTATATCATACCCTTCGCTTTCCAATACCGGACCCTGCTCAATATGTAATTCAACGAGAGCAATATATTTATCGGGTGTCATTCTGTTTGAGATATCCCCTTTAAATCCGCTATTTTCTAATGCTTCTCCAAAAGTATATCCAGGTATATCCTTTGCCTCTGAAGCTAGCATTTCCGCTTTATCAAATTTTCCGCAAATTACGCCTGAAGACATCATGGCAGGCTCGAAGCGCGCACCCTCTTCATTTGTCCATACAACAACAGTAATAGGGTGCCTATGAGGAATTTTTTCTTTGACTATAGTTTCAACAACCTCCATAGCTGTCAAGACACCCAGAATTCCATCGTAATTTCCGCCCTGCTTTACTGAGTCAAGATGTGAACCCGACATTATTGCAGGAAGGTTTTCTGTGCCGGGAATGGTGGCATACATATTTGCCATATCGTCTGTGACAACTGTTGCACCAATAGCTTCCATCCTTCTCTTTACTTCATTTCTTGCTTCAAGTGCTTCAGCAGAAAGTGAAAATCTTGTGATTCCGCCTTTGCCGGTGTCACCAAATTTACTAAAAGTTTTTATTTTATCATCCAATCTTTCAACACTACAAGATACCATAAAATTCAACCGCTCCTCTCTTAGAGAATATTCTAAAGTAATTCTTACTAAAGTAAGAATTGCTTTGGTAAGAATTACCCCACCTCGCATAATTCAGGCTCAAGTTTTTTTGAAATTCTGGTTCCCTGTGAAACAGCTTTTACAGGACATACTGTCACACATAAGTGGCAGCCCACACATTTATCAGCAGTCAACACGGGCTTTCGGGTGGCCTGATTCTGGCTCAGCGCCTGATGTCCTCCATCGTAACAAGATAAGTAACACCTTCCACAGCCAAGACATTTGCTTCTATCAAACTTTGGCAGGCAGATGCTGCCCCTGTCAAGATGTTCAGCAGGCACAATCTGAGGAAGTGCCTTTCCGACTATTTCACTAACGCTTTTGTATCCATGGGAGCTCAGATAATACTTCATCCCTTCAACCATGTCATCGATTATTCTATAACCATATTGCATTACCGAGGTTGTAACCTGTATATTTTCACAGCCTAACGCTATAAACTCAGCTGCATCCTTCCAGGTCTCAATTCCACCCATACCGCTGACAGGAACGTCTTTTAGCTCACTACAGCTTTTCATTGATTGAATAAACCTCAGAGCGATAGGCTTAACAGCTTTTCCGGAATATCCCCCGACACTTGTCTTTCCCTTAACTTCAGGTGCAGAAGTAAAACTGTCCAAATTTACATTGATAATACTCTTTATAGTATTGATTGCTGCTATACCGTCAGCACCTGCATTTATTGCGGCAATAGCGGGAATTTCCATGTTGCCGATATTAGGTGTCATCTTGGCCAGAATGGGGATATTTGTTCCTTTTCTGACAGCTCTTGTATAGGATGCAACCAGTTCAGGATTCTGCCCCACATCTGAGCCCAATCCGTTTGCCGCCATGTGAGGGCAGGAAAAATTGCACTCTATAATATCTGCTCCGGCATCAGTCATGAGCTTGGCAAGAAATGTCCATTCCTCCTCATTTTGACCCATTATGGAAGCAACAACTATTTTAGTGGGATAATTCTCTTTCAGCTGTTTTATAAACTGAACATTTTCTTCCAGGGTATGTTCAGATATCTGTTCTATATTTTCAAACCCTATAAAGGGAACAGCTTCCTTCCTTAAAGCCTCAAATCTGGGAGATACCTCTTTGGCTACAAAGGTCCCTATGGTTTTGAAGGCAACTCCGGCCCAACCCATGTCAAAAGCCTTGGCTACCATTTCATAATTACTTCCCACTACTGAAGAAGAAAGAAAAAATGGATTTTCGCATTTAATTCCGCAAAATTCGATGGATAAGTCTACATCCTCAAGCTCTTCCTTTTCATATGACGCTGCACTTATAATAATTTCATCTATGTCCACAGGCCGGTTTATTTTCTGTTTTAAGCATACCTTCATGCAATCTTTTGTACTGCAGTTAACACAAGGCACATCTTCAGGTATCTTAGCAGCCGCCCCTGCATAATTTTCAAATCGGATTGAACGGATGATAGTGTCAGCTTCAAGGCCGTAAGGGCATGCTTTTGCACATGGGGCATTGTTGCATAGCAGACAACTGCTTACTTCTTCTATTATTGATACATCCCTATATAAAACTTCGCCCAAAGCAATCACTCCTTTTCTTTTTTTGTCTGGCGTTTGATAAATTTTCCGAAGCCAGGTTTTCCTACGAAATCACCGTTATCATAAACCAGTTCTCCCCTTACATATGTCTGTACAGGATATCCATGGAGTTTTTTACCCTCCCATATTGTATGGTCGTAATCTGAATGCATGTTGTCAACTGATATAGTAAAATCCTTATTCGGATCGTAAATAACGATATCTGCATCCTTACCTACTGTAAGGGAGCCCTTCTGAGTACAACCGAAAATTTTTGCCGGATTGGTGGAGCATAGTTTTACAGCAGTATTGAATGAAATCTTACCTTCATTTGCTGCAGACAGCATATATGGATATAGATTTTCAACTCCGGCACAGCCGTTTGGTATTTTTGTGAAATCATCTTTTCCCCAGTCCTTTTCATAGCTCTGGAAGGGGCAATGATCTGTTGCAACTGTATCAATGGTGCCGTTCTTGATAGCGGCCCACAAGGCGTCCTGACTTTCCTGCCCTTTTATTGGAGGTGAACAGACAAAATTTCTGCCGTCTTCTCGTTTATAAACATCACAGGTAAATTCGAGATATTGAGGACATGTTTCAACGAATATGTCATAACCCTCCATTTTGGCAGCTACGGCAGCTTCCAGTCCTTCCTTATCTGCCATGTGGACTATGTACAAGGGAGCCTCAAAGGCTTTTGCCCAGTGAACAGCCCTCTTGTCAGCCTCTGCCTCAACAAACTCAGGTCTGCTGAGATAATGGTACCAGGCAGAGGTTTTTCCCTCTTTTTTAAAATTCTCAATATTCAGGTCGATAATATCCGGATTCTCGGCATGAATATTTGTAATAGCTCCGGTCTCCTTGGCTTTTAGCAACACCTTTACCAGTGTTGCATCATCAACCATCATGCCTTCCTTTTTGTATACCAGAAAGCATTTAAAACTTGTTATACCGTATTCAACGGCAGCTTGAAACTCATCCAGCAGGGTTCCGTCATTGAGGTCAGTGATAATGCAGTGAAAAGCATAATCCACACAAGCCTCCGGGGCGCACAGTTTTTCTCTTTCTTCAACGGTTTCCAATATACCCTTGCCTTTTCTCTGCATCGGATAGTCAAATACTGTTGTAACACCACCACAGGCAGCAGCTCTTGTACCCGATAAATATCCATCAGCCGATACTGTTCCGCCGAAGGGCATAGCCAGGTGAGTATGGGCATCTATGGCACCAGGCAATACATATTTTCCAGAAACATCAACTATTGTTTTTGCTTCAATGGCTAGATTTGTTCCTATATAAGCAATTTTTCCGCCTTCAACTGCAATATCCGCAATAAAGCTTTCACTGTCAGTGACAACAGTACCGTTTTTTATTAATAGCTCCATCATTTCAACCTCCATTCGGCGCAATATGCGCTAATAAATTTATTTTCCTTTACTGTCCTTCATAGTTCAGACATGTCTAAATAACTACTCCAGGTATTTGTTATTTTAATCATGCCTGGATCAGGTAACGTAAACAGCCACCCAATCCAGGCATAAAGTTTCAACCGCTTATTTCTGATTAAATTAATTCAGTTTATAAACAAGTACCAGACCTGATCTTTGGTATACCTGTGCAATTTCAATGAGATTCATTCCGCCTGCATTAGCAGCAATCAGGTTTGATACCCAGGTAACGCCAAAATCAACCTGACCGGTGTATACAGCTGTTGTTTCTCCGATATCACCGCCACCCGGAACGATCTTAACCTCCAAGCCAACATCATTATAGTAGCCTTTTTTAAGTGCCACATAATAACCCATGAACTGTGCCTGTGGGAGCCATTTGAGCTGAATGGATACAGACTTCTTTTCAAGGTTGTCGAACTTTCCACCTGAGGCCATTGCATCTTTTAAGTAGGAAGTATTACGGATATTGTCCAGTGTTAGTGACTGTAATTTTGAAGCTGCTGCCGAGTCAGTCAACTGAATGTACTTCTTTGCAAGATCAAGTGTTTGCTGCATTGCTTTTTCGTCCATGTTTCCGTATTCTTTTACTGTAGCACCTGCTGTATCGGTTTCAACAAGCTTTTTAACCTCAGAGGCCATATATTCCTGATGCTCGCTGGATACTGAAGAGCCGTACTCATATACAATCTTTGCAGCCTCCTCAGGGTTGCTGCAAGCATATTCCCAACCCTTCATTGAAGCGTAGAGGAAGGCTTTTACGGTATTTGGATTTTCTTTTGCGAATGCCTCTGTACAGAAGATGTTATCTTCAAGCATTGCAACGCCTTCTTTATTCATATCAATAAAGCTAACTTTATCACCATATTTGTACCCACCGGCGTAACTGTTTTTAACCAGTCCCAGCTCGTTGTAGGTCATTGCTGAAGCAAGGGATATGGTGTCATTGTCAAA
Source organism: Bacillota bacterium (assembly GCA_023412635.1). Taxonomy (GTDB): domain Bacteria; phylum Bacillota; class Clostridia; order Acetivibrionales; family DSM-1351; genus Ruminiclostridium. The sequence goes on along the minus strand of JAEYNI010000136.1, from coordinate 8,288 downwards.
ACCGTCCATATCAAAGGCCTGACTCAGGAAGGTGGTAGGCTGACCGTATTTCGCCAAAAGTGCCTGTACCTCATACTCGTTTCCAAGTCCCCAGTTACCCACTTTACCTTTACCTGCAGAATCTTTTATGATGCTTTCTGCAGTAGCTGCCGCGTCATAATATTTTCCTGAGCTGGCTGCAACGCTGTCAGAAGAAGCGGCCGAAGTACTAGCCGGCGCACTTGAAGTGCTCGCTGTACTGTCTGATGTTTCAGTTGCCGTACCACACCCTGCTAATGTTGTTAAAACCATTGATATTGCCACTATAGCGGCCAATAACTTTACTATTTTCTTTTTCATAGTTTAACCCTCCTCATTATCTGTAGATATATTGTTATATTTAGGAACAGTTTTAGCTATTCCATATTAAACTGAAGATCACCGGTTGCGGCGACCTTTCAGTAAAACTCCCTCAGCGGTTAATAATATTGCATACATCAATATGCCTATTGCGCAGGCAACTATGATGTAGGCCCAGGCTGTTGCGTATTGTGCCAGAACAATACTTTCACGTATCTGCCGCCCAACTCCTATAATGTATTCTGCAAAGTATTCACTGACTAATGCACTGATAATACTTGCAGGAACACTTACTCTTAAGGCTGTAAAAGCATACGGAAGACTATTTGGCACTCTCAACTTTAAAAAAACTGTTATTTTACTTGCTGCAAAGGATTTCATCAAATCTTCCGAAAAAGGTTTTAACTCTACAAAGCCTCTGTATGCATTAATACTCATGGAGACGGTACAGGTTATCATAACAACAATCATCTTTGCCAGCATGCTTCTTATATTCGGATCACTGCTGAAATCCTTTGTCAGATTATTCAGAATAGGTGCTATAGCTACAATGGGTACAGCAGTGAAGGCCGATGCAATGGATATACCTCCTGCACCCCATTTTGGAAATGCCATCGCTAAGATTCCCAGTAAGTACCCTAATACTGAGCCTAGAATTAAACCGCCTACCGCTACAATAACAGTAGCTTGAACGTTCTTTAATACGACAGGTACATTATCAAATATGATATTAATAATTCTTCCAGGCAAAGGAAGTGTGAATGTATCGGCTCCCAGAATTTTATGTAAAAGCTGCGTTTGCCAAAGTACTAATATTAAAATTCCAAATAATACGGGATACAGGACAGTTGTGATTGATTCTCTATTTAGCTCGGTTCTCTTTTTTGCCTTATTACTGTTAGTTTTATTAGATGTTTTTATTTTCAAGGGACTTGCTTCAGTGTTTAAATATCCGTTTTCCATACGCATTCACCTCCTCATCTTCTAACTTTTTTATAGGGCGATACCAATTTTTCAATTACTGACATAAGATAAAAACTTAAAATTCCTATTATTGCACTGAAGAATACGATCTGCCAGAACACATATATACTCATGGCATGCTTTAAGGATTGTGAGAGCATACACCCCAGCCCTCCCCCACCCTGCAGGGTATCAACCAGGATTGATGCCGTAATAGCCATTGGGGCAGATATTTTAAGGCCTGTAAAGAAGTATGGTAAGCTGGATGGTATAAGCAGCTTTTTATAGACATCTATCTTCTTTGCTGCTATGGAATACATCAATTCATGCTTTTCCTTTTCAACTGCCTTGAATCCGGCCAGAGTATTTGTCGCTACCGGATAGAAGGTTAGTATTGCAGCAATTACAATTCGGCTTTTATCAATATCCTTTGTAATTGCCAAAACTATAGGGGCCATACCCAAAATAGGTATCATCTGAATGATCATTAAATAAGGGAAAGTTATTTTTTCAAGAGATAAAAACATATTCATTAATAAGGCTAATACAAATCCTATTGCGCTTCCGATAAGAAAACCTATTCCCGCCCTTACCAATGTAACTTCAGCATTGCTGAGGACAATTTGCAAAGCTGTCTGACTGCCGTTTACAAGCTTCTGACTGAATACTGAATCAACAATCTGGAATATGTGAGGAAGAACATTTTCAGGTGTTCTTTTTGTTTGTTGTATGGCCGATGCCGCAATTTCCCAGACTATAATCAGACCAATGACCCAAACAAGGGTTACCATCTGCTTTGAGGATAAAACTCTTTTTACTCTGTTCAAACCTATACCCCCTCAAAACTGTTTCTTACCTTCGAAACAAGTGAATTGAATTCTACAGTATCTCTTACTTCCAACCCTCTTGGCCTTGGTAGGTTAATATCCACAACAGCCGAAACCCTTCCGGGATGCGGCGAAAGAACTACTACCTTATCTGACAGAAATACTGCTTCCTGAATATTGTGAGTTACAAAAACAATTGATTTCTTTGTTTTACTCCAGATGTTCTGCAAATCCAGATGCAGTTTTTCCTTTGTAAATTCGTCAAGTGCCGAGAATGGTTCATCCATGAGGAGAATCTCAGGACGGAGTGCCAAGGCTCTGGCTATACCTACTCTCTGCTGCATACCCCCGCTCAATTCATGGGGATGCTTTTTCCCGAAATTATAAAGGCCAACTAATTCAAGCATCTGTGTAACCCTTGCGGTACGTTCCTTTTTGGGTATGCCCATTATCTCCATTGGCATACAAACATTTCTTCTTACTGTACGCCAGTCGTACAATACCGGGTTTTGAAAAACAATTCCAAACTTCTGCTGAAGTCTGACTTCCCGAGGTGTCAACCCTCTGATGGATATAGTTCCTGAAGTAGGCTGCTGTAAATCAGCTATTGTTCTGAGTAGTGTTGTCTTCCCGCAGCCCGAAGGTCCTACCAACGAAACAAATTCACCCGGCTTTATTTCAAGATTGATATTCTGAAGGGCTATTACCGGTTCACCACCATTTTTGTCAGGAAACTGCACCGATAGGTTTTCAATTTTTATTCCGGTTTCCAAATCCTCTGTATCGGAAAGTATATCTCTCCTGTAATCTTCGTTTATTTTTTTAGCTTGAAACATATTAACCTCCTAAGCCGTTTTACGGCTTTGAGCCAACATTATGGCCACAAAATTTAATGAAATTTATCTACTCCATTATCCGCAGTGGGGCGAATAATGGAGGTTAGTTTGGAAGACGAGCTTTAGCGATGTCTTTCAAACTAATCCCTCCACACTTAATCTACATTTTTCAAACTGATAACAACGCAAAATGGCGTAAAACTTATCGTTTTACGCCATTGTAATCAGTTAAAATAAATCCCTATTTAGTTCAATAACTTCATAACACGATTTGTCTGAAACCACAGTGAATTCTGTCTTTATATGAGTTTTGCTGTAGAATAAATCACCAAAGTTTATTATATATAACCAAGAGGTCCTCCATTGTTACCTCTTTTATGGTGTTTGAAGGACTTCCGCTTGCCATTGCATCCTGTGCCATTTTGTCTTTTACCCGGTCAAACTCATCCTTACTGATTCCATACTCTTTTAAGGTAGGTATTTTTAAATGTATGCAAAGCTCTGATAACTTTTGAATAAAGTCCTGAGCGGCTTCCTTATCGTCAGGTTTTCCGTCTGCCTCACCTATTGCTCTGGATATTGCTGCAAATCTCCAATAACAGCCATCCATCACATATTTCAAGCATTCCTTGATAAGCATGGCATTTGATATTCCGTGAGGTACATGAAACAGGGCCCCTATTGGTCTGCTCATACCATGCACCAGGGTTACAGACGCGTTGTTGATACAAACTCCTGCTTCAAATGCTGCTATTGCCATCTCTTCTCTTGCTTTCAGGTTGCTACCGTCGTCGTATGCAACAGGCAGATAGGTAAAAATTCTTTTGATTGCACTCAGCGCATATATATCAGTGAGATGATTTCCTTTTCTGGAGGTATACGCTTCCACTGCATGGGTCAGGGCATCCATTCCAGTTGCTGCCGTTACCTCGGAAGGCGCCGTAAGTGTAAACCTCGGATCAACTATTGCCAAATCAGGCAGTAGAGCATCACCCTTTAACAGCATTTTTATATTTTTAACAGTATCGGTAATTATAGTGAATTTTGTTGCTTCAGAACCGGTACCGGCAGTTGTGGGTATTAAAACCATGGGTGGGAAATCTCCCTCTATCTCCTTGCCCATATAGTCCGAAATACGCCCTTCCAGTACCGACATGGCAGCTATTGCCTTTGCACTGTCAAGAGGGCTTCCCCCTCCTATGGCAATGATGAAATCGCAGCCTGTTTCCTTATATCTTTTAACACCGGCCTCAATCATTTCCACCGTAGGTTCTCCGGTTATATCATTAAATAGTTCTGAGATAATTTTACAGTTCGAAAGGGTATCTGTTAATGTTTGTACCGCACCCGATTTGGTAACATTTTTACCGGTAACAATAAGTGCTTTTTTACCCAAACCTTTTATAACGGCTGCACTTTCCTTTAACGCATCAAAGCCAATAAAAGTTTGTCTGGGTAGTGTAAATTTGTAAGCCATACTGCCTCCCTACGCCGCATAATTCGGCAATTCGCTATTATGTATTTACGTTCAAGATACTAAATATTATTATATGTTTACGTTCAATTCACTAACCTGATGTTATCCAAGACACCTGCGTACTAGATAAACTCTTTATCTACAATTGTAAGTACTTCATCAAGCTTAACCAGCTCTTCCTTCAGCTGTTCTTCTGTTATAATAAGTGGAGGAGCTACAAGAATCATATTTTCATGGGTATATGTCATGAATTTGCGTTCTTTAAGCTTGCCGAGAATTTTCCCCATAATACCGTCGGGATCTTTACCGTAAGGAACAATGGGCTCTTTAGTGGCTTTATCCTTCACAAGCTCCACTGCAGAGAATAAGCCTATATAACGGACATCTCCCACGCTTGGATGTTTTTCTTTCATTTCCTCTAAAATATTACCTAGAACCTTCCCTACTTTAATTACATTATCAGCTATGTTATGTTTTTCATAATATTCGATACATGCAACTCCTGCTGCACAAGCCAATGGGTGTCCGCTGTATGTAAGTCCGCAGGATAATAAATTGTCATCAAAGTATTCGGCTATTTCGCTTGCTACTACTACTCCTCCCAGTGGTATATAACCACAGGTAACACCTTTTGCAAAGGTTACAATGTCGGGTTTTACATCAAAGTTCTGGAATCCGAACATTTTTCCTGTTCTGCACCAGCCGGTCATTACCTCATCGCATATCATTAGAATCTTGTATTTGTCACATAAAGCTCTTACACCCGGCATATATCCTTTAGGAGGAATTATGATTCCGTTTGATCCTGTAATGGTCTCCAGAACTATTGCTGCTACTGAATTAGCTCCTTCATACTGAATCTGCTCTTCCAATTTTGCAAGATAATATTTTGTAGCCTCTTCTTCAGATTTAAACTCAATTGCTTCCCTGTAGATATACGGATCAAAAAATTTTACAAAACCGGGAATACCCGGCTCCAGTGTATACCTTCGGGGTTCTCCCGTAAGGTTTCCGGAACCGAAGGAAGATCCGTGATAGCTTCTATAGCGACTGAATATCTTGTTTTTACCGGTATACATTCTTGCTATTTTAATAGCATTTTCATTGGATTCAGCACCTGCATTGGTAAAGAAAACCTTACCCATATTATCCGGCATGAGTTCAATTATTTTTCTAGCCAGCTTTGCTCTGGATTCTGCACCATACGAGGGTCCAACGAAACAAAACTGATCAATTTGTGCCTTTATTGCATCCCCGATCTCTTTATTTCCAAAACCAAGATTTAAATTAACCAACTGAGAAGACATATCGGAGTAGCGGTTTCCTTCATAATCCCAGAAGTATATTCCTGAAGCCTTTTCTACGGAGATTGGATTTATGTTTTTCTGCTTGCTCCATGATTGCAGATTATATTTTTTTAATGTTAATTTAATTTCTTCACTGTTCATATTAGCCTCCCAAGCCACTGTAAGTGGCTTTGATACGCGCAGAGCGCGTCTACAAATAGTAATAACCAAAAAAAGCGACAGAGCTCTTAAATAAGCTCCGTCGCTTTTCTAACGTTGTTATCAACTTAGATTAATTATAAAACTAAATAATATAATATTGCAATTGACAATCTCCCAAACATTCTTGTGCATATGCACAAGGAAAATCACCATTTCACATGTTTAAAGTGGATATTATTGTAATTATATTAATATTTCGTCATTGAATTATGTATAGTTGCGCATGGTTTTACTTGCAATCTGCATTTTCAGACTAAAATATTTCGGTGACCCATAAATCTAAATGAAATTTTAAAACGCGACAATTTCATTCATGACCTTGTTTGTATATTAGTTTATATACAACACCAATGGAAGTGGCGTATTTTTACTATTTTTTTGATATGTTCATCCTGTTCACCAAAATAGCTTTATGCATTATTACCACTTGAATCTTTCATTTTAGAAAACCATCAAGATTATGTAATAAACAAGCAGCACCCCTGTGCTTTTGCACAAGCTATATGTATTAGCCTCATATTAGCCTTATATTTTAACTCATATTAGCCCTATAAGATATATTACAAAATGTCTTTTATGTAGAATGCCATATAAAGGTTAACACGACCTTCCAATTCCAGAGGATCTACTCCCACAATACTCTCAATTTTCTTAAGATGATTCAAAACAGTATTTCTATGTACATACAGTTTTTCTGATACCAGTTGTATGCTTCCGTTATTCTCAAGATAAATACGCAAAAGCTCTGTGAATTTCGAATTATTCTGTCGATCATAAGCAACTAATTTACCAATGGTGTCATTGTAAAAGCTTCTTAAAATCCCCTTGTCATTTGTGGCATATAATATTTTGTAAATACCCAGTTTATCATAGTACAAATATTTTTCTTTAAGATTACAAGCCATTTTCATAGCTGAAGTTGCCTTTTCAAAGTTTTTACTCTGGTTATTCAGGCCTGGTCGATTAGGACTAATCCCCATGTGAATACTAAATTGCTTTAATTTACTGTTGGCCTTTTCAAAGAATTCCTTTACAAACGTATCTATCTCTGTGTCAGTATAGTTTATAAGGGCTAATATCAAGCTATCCTGATATAAAAATGATATATACAATTCGTGTATGCTTTTAGCAATCTTCTCTGCTACCATTTGAATCTCGTCATTGTAGTCCTCAAAACTCGCATTACCAAGATTACTGATTGTTATATTAATAAAACAAAGCATGCTGTCTCTCTGGCAGCCATATCTTTCAAGCTGTAGTATCTGAGTTTCCAGATCTCCAACATTAAATACAATATTTTTAATGGTTGTAGAAAGGTCATTCTCGATTTGTACATTATTAAGTATTCTATGGCAGAAATCCCTTGTCATGTCTACCATTCTCGTTTCCCACGGTATGGTGAAAAGCGGCAGACTTTCCTTGTTACAGTAATCGAGTACATTATCATCTATTTCACCGGTATGAGGGCCTAGATTTACAACAAAGGCACTGGCATTTACCTCTTTCAATTTTATGGCAAAATTCAGAAGCCAATCTTTTTTATTGTTTAATATACCCGCAGTAAAGACTAATTCGTTTCCATGCAAGAACGAAATTACACTATCGTCTTCAATAATATGAACCCATTGTACAAGGTTATTTAGACCATTCTGACCGGCTATCAGCTTCATGTTATATAAGAATGTACCATTTTTATATAGTTTTTTTACCATTATAGACATAGATTATCTCCCCTGCATATAGCACCGGTATACTCACACTCTTATATCATATCATGGTGGATTCTCTACATACAAATACATTAATACAATTGGCTGGACTTTTTGGTTCTTTTTGGCATAAAAAAGATATGGAATGAAGCCAGAGGGGCATACGGGGAGACTGGTCTCGCCCGTATGGCGCTTCGCGTTTTTTGCAAACAAAAAACGCCAGTGTTTTCCGCAGAAAACACAAGCGCCGTGTTGGTCGGAGTGAGAGGACTTGACGTCTGCTTCACTTCGTTCGCAGCCTGCCGCCTCGACTTTAGTCTCGGCACTCTCGGTACGCCTACGAGCCTTCTCAGGTTCAAGTCCTGATAACAATATATCTTTTGATTTTTACCCCGCCGGGAGGCCAGAGGGGCATACGGGGAGACTGGTCTCGCCCGTAAGGCGCTTCGCGTTTTTTGCAAACAAAAAACGCCTGTGTTTTCCGCAGAAAACACAAGCGCCGTGGTCGGAGTGAGAGGACTTGAACCTCCAGCATCTTGGTCCCAAACCAAGCGCGCTGCCAATTGCGCTACACCCCGTAATATTGACTGCTTGACTTTCTCAAGCGCAAAAGTATTGTACTATAGCCA
>JAEYNI010000113.1 GCA_023412635.1 Bacillota bacterium | reverse complement strand
CTAATGGCGCATTTTCAAGTGTTTCAGGGCTTGGTGTTTCCCGAACACTTATATATTATAAGAGCTAAGTTTGGTATTGTCAACACTATTTTAAAATTTTATTTCTAATTTTCAGGCAAGTTTTCAGGCTGATTTTTATACATATTTAAAATAAATTATTATTCTGTCTCAGCATTTTCATTAATTATTAACCCTTGCAACTACTCTTAGGGGGCTTGAGTCTGCATCTATTTTCAAGGGGAAGGCAAAAACTTCAAAATCCATTTCACAAGTTAGTTTGTCGAGGTTTGTAAGATTCTCCATAATCAAAATATTGTGCTGTAATAAATATTTGTGAATTTCAAAAGGGAATCTGTCCGGAGAAGGCATATCCAACCCTATAAGCCTTACATTGTTTTCAGCAAGAACTTTACAGACAGACATATCCAATATGGGATGTCCGGAATAATACTTTTCACTCCCGTAATACTTATCCATGCCGGTGTGAAATAGGATTACTTTTTTATCTCTGATAATATCTGAATAAGCAGCTTTCATTTTAATGATATTCTCATTTTCCACATGAATAATTCCTGCTCTGCCGCAAAAATGCTCCAAAGGCATATTCCCGATATACTCTCGAACATCAAGTAAATGCATTCTTCCATCAATATGAGTTCCTATATGCATTCCGGTATTGATTCTATGATTGTTGTAGTGATCTATACTATATATTTGGCTTTGATCAAGTAAAACGGCACTATCCCCGGGATAAACGGGCATTCCTTTGTAAATTGGTTGGGACAGGTCTATGTATGTCATTTTGGCAGTCTCTCTTCTCTTATATAATATATATTTTTACCACTTTAATATTAATTATTTTAGCATATATAACTTGCTGAATAAAGCTTACATGATGGCTTACATCATACAAAAGGTTTTCATACACGTTTTTCCTCTAGTTTTTCTATCATAAAGGTAAATATTCCTAACCAAAACAATCCAAAAGCAAATCCACCTAAAACGTCACTTGCATAATGAACCCCAAGATAAATTCTGCTGAAACCGATCAGGACAATTAAAAGAATAAGTGAAATAACAAGGGCGACCTTGCATTTTCCTTTGTAAAATCTGAAGCATAAATACATTGCAAAACCATAGAAACTCATGGAAGCCATTGAATGCCCACTTGGAAAACTAAAACCGGTTACTTCCACAAGTTTTAAAATATCAGGTCTGGTTCTGTTTATCAGATTTTTAAGCCCGACATTAATCAATGAACTCAGAGAAATATTAATAACTTGCATTGCGGTATAAAAAGAATTCTTTCCTTTTTTGAAAAGGATACTTACAACAAGTAGTGCAGAAATTATACCAAGGAAAGTTCCCGATGCCAGAAATGTAATAATTATCATAAAAGAAGTTAGCTTTTCTGAGATTATTTTTGATATTAACGAATATATATAACTGTCAAAAACATGAACATCACCGTTTAAAACATTTACAGTCAATACTACAAATACAATTAATGGCAAAGCGATAGTAAGTATACATCTCTTAATTTTCAACTCAGTCTCCATTCTTTAAATAAAACTTCATTATTTTTTATTCAAATTATTTAGTATTAATGTATGTTAATTGATAATTTATATTTTGATTACTATAAAATTTATTAATTACTATAACAAAAAAAAAGAAATTAATCAAAACCGTAATCACTGTACATTTGTGTAAAAACTTAACCACAAGTCTACATTTACTTTTTCATTGTTTTCAGTTTTTCTAAACAATGCTACAATTTACTGATAGCCTTTCTTTATGCATTTAATGTATAGTAGTATATAGAATTTAAACTGTAAGAATACTGCAGAAAAATCACTAATGATAAAATTATCAGATTATTGCTGCCCTTAACAGGGTATAAAATCTATGTATACGACAATAAATAATAACCCGGAGGTTCTAATGAATAAAAATCCCAAGAAGGTTTCTGATTCTAAAACAGAACAGATACAGATAATAATGCCGGAACATATAAATGGTTTTAACCGTCTCTTCGGCGGAAAACTAATGGAATGGATAGATGTAGTAGCTGCTGTAGTTGCTAGGAGACACTCAGGTTGTAATGTAACAACGGCCTCTATTGATAATCTGCAATTCAAAGCAGCAGCTTATGTTAACAGCACTGTCTTCCTCACTGGCCAAATTACCTATGTTGGAAAGTCTTCAATGGAGGTGCGCGTAACAACTTATGTTGAAAATCTGAACGGCATGCGTCATATGATAAACCGGGCATATCTTGTTATGGTTGCCCTTGATGAGGAGGATCATCCAATGGAGGTTCCCGGACTAATACTTGAATCAGAAGAAGAAAAATTAGAATGGGAAGCAGGACAGAAGCGCTGTGAATTAAGAAAACAAAGGAGACTAGAAGCTTTTTAAGCTTATAAATCTGCCCGAAGCAAAAACGGGCAGATTTATTTATTTTCTATTCAATTTTTCCACCATGAAAATAACATTCATATACCTTTTCATTTTTATTGTAGATTTCTTCATACCCGTTGAACCATTCAATTTCACCATTTACAGAGCATTTATATGTTAAATTGTCCTTTGTATATATTTCGGGCCCTCTGAATGGCTTATCAACCGGTATTATAGTTAAAGCTTCCTTAAGAAAATCGCTGTTAAAACCTGAATTTATAACCCTTCCGCAATAATTCATTGACCATATGGGTTTTTCATTATCCCAAACAGCTTCCTCACCGGCGAAGTTTTTTGATCCAAGATAGGTATCTAAATAAAACAGTTCTCCTTCGCTATACGACAAATCATGGGAATCAGGCCGGGAAGAAAGGCTTTCCGGACCCTTACCTGCATAAGTAGCCTGTTTTGCCTTAATTAAAAAATTTGTGATATTTTCTTTTAACATTTTTAGTACTCTCCTTTTTCGTTAAAAAGTAAGTCCAGCATTTTTTTTGGGTTGTTTAAGAATTGCCTGGTAATAATATAATGCTCAGTTTCCTCATAGGGTGTACTTTTAATTCCTTTTTCATCAAGCATCAATATTTCTGAATCAGGAAATGCCAACAATAGAGGTGAATGAGTTGCAATAATAAACTGTGAATTTGTCTTAACCAGTTCATTTATTTTTACAAGTAAAGATAACTGTCTGGACGGAGATAAAGCGGCTTCAGGCTCATCCAATATATATAAGCCATGCCCACTGAACCTGTTCAGAACCAGAGACATGAAGCTTTCACCATGAGATTGCTGATGTAGTGAAACTCCCCCATATGACATTTTGATAGGAGGACCAAATGATGGTTCTGAGTCCAGTTTATCAATTTCAGTGGCAACATTGTAAAAACTTTCGGCTCTGAGAAAAAAACCGTCTTTTGGGCGCTTTACCCCTTTTATGGTGGTTATGTGCCTATATAGTGATGAATGTGTCTCCCGAGATGCAAAATTAAAATTCATGGTTCCACCCTCAGCATTAAAACCCATATTAACAGCTATGGCCTCAAGCAGCGTAGACTTACCAGATCCATTCTCACCCACAAAAAATGTAACTCTCTTATTGAAGGATAATTGCTCAATTCCCTTTAAGCACGGTAAATTAACGACATAAGTCTCTTCACATTTTATTTCTTTTTTTAGTTTGATCCCACTGATATATAAATCACTAAACACTCTAAAGCTCTCCTGCTCTGGTATCATATGCCAAATAAATGATTAATTACTATTATATAATATGATTAGTATATATTCAAGAACATTTGTTCGTTTTTTTACCCAACTTATACAATTATAGCTTAAGGTGAAGCATTCTTTATATAATATCGAAATTATTGGTTCCCCCAGATGCTATTTTTCACAAAATGTGAAATAATTAATCTATATAAAAATCGGGGAGTTGATTTTATGGATGCCAAGAAATTATCAGAGATTATAAAAGGCAGCAATAATATTGTTTTTTTCGGAGGAGCAGGAATGAGCACCGAATCAGGAATTTCAGATTTCCGCTCGGAGAATGGACTTTATAAAACTTCAGCAGGATTTGATTATCCGCCGGAAACAATACTTTCTCATAGCTTTTATGTCTCCCATACATCAGAATTTTTCAGATACTATAAAGAAAAAATGATATTTAAAGATGCAAAACCTAATCCAGGTCATCATGCTTTGGCTCATCTTGAGAGTGAAGGTAAATTAAAAGCAGTTATTACCCAGAACATCGACGGTCTTCATCAGTTGGCAGGCAGCAAAAAAGTTTATGAACTCCACGGGTCTGTCCATAGAAATTACTGCACAGGCTGTAATAGGTTTTATGATCTTGACTTCATCACTTCATCTGAAGACATTCCTGTTTGCCCTGCCTGTAACGGGATTGTAAAACCTGATGTTGTTTTATATGAAGAAGCTCTTGATGATAGCGTTGTTAATGGTGCAGTCACAGCAATACAGCAGGCTGATATTCTAATAATCGGTGGTACATCACTTGTTGTTTATCCGGCAGCAGGACTAATCGATTTTTTTAATGGAAGTAAATTAATACTGATAAATAAAAGCAGTACTCCTTATGATTCCAAGGCTGATATCGTAATTCATGCTTCGGTGGGCAAACTGTTGGGAGCAGTTATTGAAATGCTGTAGGGTCGCAGTTGAGAATATCAGAAATGTAAGCGAATAAATTAACTGATGAAAACATTTGCCAACAGCTTACCAAGAAAAGTACCAGTCAGGCAGAAAACAATACTTAAAAACATATTTAACACTGCTTGCAGAATATTACCATTCTGAAATAAATTTATGGTCTCGAGACTGAAGGTTGAAAATGTGGTAAAACCGCCTAGTATTCCCGTAGTCAGGAAGATCATCAGGTTTTTGTTATCCAGGTAATTACAGGCAAAAAGCTGAGTCAGAAAGCCAATTAAAAAAGAACCCAAGACATTAATAATCAGTGTAGATATAGGGAAATTTCCTGAGTATAATTTGTTTAATAATATGGCCAGCACATATCTGGATGCTGCACCAATAAAGCCGCCGGAGCCTACAACTAAAATCTTCAACATAAATACCTCTTCATCGCTGATTTACATTAAATATATTTTACAGCATACGCCTTACATTTAACAGCTATTTAATTCCCAGTTAAACAAATAAATTTGTCATTAATTAAATCCAAGCAGATTTATCAGGCAATCAATGAATCAATGTATTTAATGTGATTCTATTAAATCAAAGTGGTATCCTTTATAATACTAGATTACATAAACTTTTTACATATTATTTATAATTAAGCAATATTATACTAGCCGTGGGCATTTTTCTTTGAATTGCTACAAAAAACAATTGATATTTGTAAGATATTATGTTAATTTTATTTATGCAAGTTGAACGATGTGAAACTGCAAAATTCTTTCGTTTAGCTGCTCTCTGGAGAGTCCCAGTAAATGGGCGCCGAAGGTGCAAGGAAAAGTGAAAGCTTTTCCGGTCTCTCAGGCAAAAGGACAGAGCTTACAAGCTTTATGTCTTTCTCTTTTGAGGGCCAAAACAAAATGTTTTGGCTTTTTTGATTGTCAAAAATTCAAGAAGGGATTGGTCAAAAATCATGTTAGAGCAAATCAATAGTTTTATCAGTTGGTTTAATGGAATTGTATGGGGGCTTCCTCTCATAATTCTGGTATTATTGGTAGGAATATTATTAACTATTCGTACCGGTCTTTTACAAGTAAGGCATCTTCCTCGCGCAATTAAATATATGGTAAAAAATGAGGAAGGCGGAACCGGTGAAGTATCAAGTTTCGGTGCACTATGTACTGCACTTTCAGCTACCATCGGAACAGGTAATATTGTGGGAGTGGCTACCGCAATAGTTGCAGGAGGGCCCGGAGCGCTTTTCTGGATGTGGATTGCTGCTTTCTTTGGCATGGCAACAAAGTATGCTGAGGGACTTTTGGCAATAAAATACCGTACTGTCGATAGTAATGGTCACGTTTTGGGTGGACCCTTCTATTACATAGAAAATGGTATGGGTAAACGCTGGAAGTGGCTGGCTAAAGCCTTTTCTTTTTTTGGTGCAGCAGCAGGGCTTATGGGCATCGGAACTTTTGTACAGATAAACGGTATTTCTGATGCAGTTAAAAATTATTTTGATTCAAATAGTGAATGGACCGTTTCACTTTTAGGAAGAGACTATTCTTGGACAATTGTAATTACAGCGGTCGTTGTAACTATCTGTGCAGGTTTGGTTATAATCGGAGGCATAAAAAGAATTGCCAGTGTATCCGAAATAATTGTCCCTTTTATGGCTATTTTTTACGTAATAGCCACATTATTTGTTGTTTTCGCGAATGCGAAAGCCATTCCGGGTGCTCTTGTTCAAGTATTCGAAGGAGCCTTTGATATAAAAGCTGTTGGAGGCGGTTTATTCGGTACTGCCATGATGACCGCAATGAGAAATGGTATCGCACGTGGTATCTTTTCAAATGAATCAGGTTTGGGTAGTGCACCAATCGCCGCAGCTGCCGCAAAAACCAAGGAACCGGTACGACAAGGTTTGGTATCGATGACCGGAACCTTTATAGATACTATTATAATCTGTACAATGACCGGTCTTTGTATTATCACAACAGGTTCATGGAATATTAATTTGAAAGGTGCTGCAGTAACACAGAATGCTTTCCAATCCGGCTTCAGCTTCGCTCCCAATCTTGGTTCCTTTATATTAATGATTAGCCTTGTATTCTTTGCTTTTACAACAATTATTGGTTGGAGCTATTATAGCGAGCGATGTATGGAATACTTAACAAACGGCAAAACAAAAGTAATTAAAGCTTATCGTTGGTTATATATTTTAGCTGTGTTTGCTGGACCTTTTATGACAATAGAAGTAGTATGGAACATTTCTGATATATTCAATGGAATGATGGCCTTCCCCAACCTTCTTGCCCTCATTGCGCTCAGCGGAGTGGTAGCAGCAGAAACCAGGAAATATTTCACAAAAATTAAGGAACATGAGTTGGAATAGTTAATTAAAAACAAAGGCAGATATTACAGCGAGTGCTGAATATCTGCCTTTGTTTTTAATTAACTATCTTGATATTTCCATTCCAACACAATTCCAAAATCCTTCATCAGCTTCCCATACTTTTTCAGTAAAAGTCGTTTTTACAAAGCCTACACTTTCGTAACACCTAATAGCTCTAACATTAAAATCAAAAACATTAAGCTTAATTGTGTTAAGCCCCAGCTCGTTAAACCCGATTTTTACCAGTTGTTCAAGTGCCAATTTCCCAATACCTAGACCTCTTTTAT
>JAEYNI010000038.1 GCA_023412635.1 Bacillota bacterium | reverse complement strand
CGATTCCAATTCCGTAATTAAGGACTCTGTTTTTGTTGAATTTTTTGAAAAGATTTCGTATTCCTGATCCTGCACTTCGTTCCAAACCAGAGCTCATCTGCTTCATGCCAAACATAAATACAGCGACGCCACCTAACATAAGCAGTAAATTCATTAAAATTTCCATTATAATTCTCCCAATTTATAGTATCAATTTCTCACTTAATCTTATATAGCAGACAGCACGTTTCTATATGTCGTCAGCAGTACCATCTTCATTCTTTGTACTTATTATAACCTTTCCATTCCTTGCATAAAATATTGAATTTCTATATCCTCAGATAAGTTACAAAAAGCTGAACCAATAACACGCTCACCTCTCAAAATACTTTTATACTCAATACTCATATCAATCATCTAGCCTTCTAACCAACCAGTTAAATACCATAAAATATTGCCCATCCAGCTTTAATAATGGTCCATCATTAAACTGCATGGCAGCAATTACAGGCACGCTTCCATCAAGAGCAGTTGCTATACGTTCAGAATTTATAATACTTTCTGTAACACCTTTTCTTAGCATTAGAGCAGTATTTAATTCTTTAACAGCATATTTTTTATGTTCTGTGACTATTTGATACATCTTGTGCATCAAACCACCTGTGACCTGTCTTGGTTCTTCAATTATATTTTCTAAACGGTATTTACTAAATAGCTTTTCTATTTTAACATATGTTTCTGAATAGTACATGGTTTTACCTCATTAAAAAAATGATATTTAGTCCATAATTTTTAAAACACACAATAATAATAATATTTTTCCTTATGGTCAAACAAATGTTATGTAGTCTATTGAATCATGTCCATGCACGAAATAGATAATATAAGTCCCGAGGGTATAGCTAAACATACTGGTTGGAGTGTCATTAAGCGATAATCTCTCATCGGAACTTTCTGTTTTTGGGTATAAAAAAAGACTGAGCCTCATGGTCGTTTAATAAGAAGATAGCCTCTTCAAAAAAAGACTTATCATATTTGAAAAAGTATCTAAACGCCATAACACCCTCCCGTATATTCTCTTCATGTAATGTATTTGAATATATAGGATTTATCACATATACCTCGTGCGTTTAAGGTACCATAATTTCCTTTAAATATCTCGCTACATCATTCATCGAATTATCCTTCCTCTGGATTATAATTACCGGTAACTTCTATTATATTTCCATCTGGATCTGTCAGTTGAAAGTAATAATATGGGCTTACGTTACAAACATATTTTATCTTTGTTAGATTATCAGTAATCCCTAAATTTTTAATACGCTCATATTCTTTTCTTAAGTCCTCGTCCCAAAAGTTAAGCACGAACTTTCGAGAATTAGGTGCGGTTGCAATTGATTTCATATCGTCAAAATACTCTGAATATTCTCCTTTATGTACAACTAAATCAGGATTTTCTGAGTCAAAATGAGCATTCATAATAGCTATACAATTTCCTTCAAATTCAAACATTGCAAATCTATCCATGTTTTTTTGGGTTAAAGGAACCTGTAATAGATTTTCATAAAAATTAATTGATTCATTAAAATCATTCACAATTAAGTAAATTGAACCTAAATGCATTTTATACCTCTCATAATTTATAAGTTTAATTCAAATTTATACCAGTATCATACCATATGTCATTTTTTACTCACCTTATTTTTTGTGTGCTTTTGTGTGCTATCAACTATTCTATACCAAGTGCAGCTTTCCAATCAGCTTCATTAAATCCTACCAGTACAAAACCGTCACCAATGAGAATAGGACGCTTCACAAGCATACCGTCTGATGCCAGCAGGCTATACTGTTGGTCCTCGTCCATGGTGGGGAGCTTGTCCTTCAGCTCTAGTTCCTTATACAGCAGTCCGCTGGTATTGAAAAACTTTTTCAGTGGCAGATCACTTTTTTTATGCCAGTCTTTTAATTCCTCAATTGTAGGATTATTTTTCTTGATATGCCGTTCTTCAAAGGCTACACCATTTGCCTCCAGCCACTTCTTAGCCTTCTGGCAAGTAGTACATTTCGGATAATATACGAATATCATAATATACCTTCCTTTCTCTCTTTCGGCTACTTTCTTCTATGTAAAATAGAATTGATGTCTGTGAGCTCCTTTTCTATCTTACCACAATAAGTACATAAGCAAACGCTTACATAAACAGATTCTTCCTGACCAGAGAGAATATTGCCATGAAAATGAGCCAATAATCTGTGCTGCTTAATTCTTATTTTCATTTATGAAACGTGCAGGAGAACAACCGGTATATTTTTTAAATACCTTGATAAAATATTTATAATCAGAAAAACCAACCATCTCCGCAATTTCATAGATCTTATACTGGTTTTCCCTTAGCAAATCAACTGCTTTTTGGATACGGTATCGGTTTAGGTAATCATTAAATGTATATCCCGTTTCATTTTTAAAATTTACGTTTAAATAGGTGCAGGAGATTTTGCACTGCTCACTGATATCATTAAGAGCCAGCCGTGTGGGATACTTATCATGAATTGTTTGAAGCATCAAATCGATATAGCGATTCCCTGTTTTTCTTTCCTCATACTCCAAGATTCCAAACTTTTTCTTTTCAACATCAATCTGATGAATTTCATTCTTCATTTTGGTATCCGCATTTCTCTTAGCCTGAATCTTTTGAATGGCTTCATAAAGTTTTGGATAATCAATAGGCTTTAATAAGTATTCCGTAATTCCCAGGCTAATGCCCTTTCTTGCATATTCAAATTCTCCATAACCTGATACAATAATAGCATCGTACCCATATTCCCGTATACTTTTTTCTAACATTTCAAGCCCATTCATAACTGGCATGTTAATGTCCACAATTACAATGTCTGGCTGGTATTTTCGAATTTTCTCCAAACCATCCTGGCCATTTACTGCCTCTCCCACTACAATGCAATTCACCTCTTGCCATTTAGCCATAAACATTAAGCCTTTTCGCATAATGTCTTCATCTTCTACAATTAACACCTTATGCATTATCATTCTCCTTACTTATCGGAAGAATTATTTTTACTAGTGTTCCTTTCCCACAGGTACTCTCTATTTTTAACCCATACGGTAGCCCATAAATCAGTCTGACAACTCTATGAGAATTGTACATTCCTATGTGTTCTTTGTACACATCTTCTCTTTCTAAATCTTTAATTAATTCATCAAGTATTTCAGGTTCAATTCCTGTCCCATTATCCTGCACACTAATTATTAAGTTTTCATTTTCAATGGAAGCACAAATCTTTATATTAATAGTTTCAACATTTTTCATTCCATGTTTTAAAGAATTCTCTACAATTGGTTGAATTACCAGTTTTGGAATTCTACATTCTATAAGATCTTCAGGTATTTCAATACTATATGTCAAACGACGGTTATAGCGCATCTTTTGTAACATTAAATAATTTTTCACATATTCTATGTCTGTCTTAAGAGGTACAATAGTATCGCCATAATAAACGTTGTACCGCATTATATTGGCAAAAGCCATTATCATTTCAGAAGCTTTTTCTGGATCAATCAAAACCTCATATCGTAATGTTTCTAAAACATTAAATACAAAATGTGGATTAATCTTTTCTTCTAGTTGTCTAATTTCCATTATCCTTTTCCTTTCCATCAACTCATTGTTTCTTTTTTGAAGATCTTCACGCTGTAATACCATTTGCCGGAAAGTATCATTCAACTCCTGAAATTCTTCAAAAACATGTGGGCGTAATGAATATTCCATATTTCCCTTTCCCATTTCTAAAATAGACTTTCTAAGTTCTTCTATAGCATATAAGTTCCTATTTGTAATAAGAAAGGTCAAAGGCTTTAGAATAATTAATATTAATACTCCAACAAATATAAGAAACAAAATTGAATACCGAAAAAGATCTTGTTGGAAACTTATAGATGTCAGGGTGTATAGGTGCAACGTACCACTGTTAAGAACATTCTTTATTATTAGATATTGTTTCCCATTTAACTCAATTATTTTATTTTGATTTTTCTCAAACTGATGACTTCCAACGGGATACTTTCCCATGGAACCCTCACTTTGCCTCCCAATAGAAAATACTAAATTATTAAATTGATCCGTTAAAATGACATCATCTACCTTGTATTCACTTACAATCTCATATATTTCTTCATCCAGCAACTCAAAGAATAAAAATCCTATGGGCTTTAGTCCTTCCTTCACTGTACATCCTATCAACAAATCCCCTGTCTGATTATAAGAATAGTTGAGACGACTTGGCACTAAAAAAATCCTCTCAGACTCATATAACATTTTGGGTACCAAACTTTTAAAAAGATAACTCTGCAAAAATATATTTCGGTTGTCTTTATACAAATTCGAGCAAATTGTGTTTCCTTGTACATCAACAAGGGTAAATACTCCACGAATTTCATGAGAATTTGAAAAATCATAGAGTAGTCGATTGGCTTTTGCAGTCAGTTCCTTTGTTTGTTGTTTACATACATTTATTATTTGATAATCTTTGGCAAGAACATTTAACCCTTCTTTGTAACTTACTATTTCCTGTTCCAACACCTCTGCAATACTCGTATTATTATTCTCACTTTTCGCTTTAGTAAGCCATTTAATATCAATTATCAGAAATAAAAATACCAGCAAACAAAGAACTAGTATAATTGAAAAGGTATAACGATAAAGTGTTCTCTGTACATAGCTTCTATATCGATTAGATGCCATATTGTCCCCTCTCTGATTAATCCCTAAAATATCAAATAACAATATATCATAGCAATAGGCTATGATATATTGTTATTTGAAAATAGCGGTTTAACTATACACTAATATCTTCACTTCCAGATACCTTAAAGAATAGCAACAAGGATAAAATACTTGTAATTGTCAATACAGTTGAATAGGCAGCTGCATTTCCAAAATTACTACGGATAACTTCTGTATAAATTGCTACAGTCAAAGTCTGGGTTTTGCTTGTATATAGAATAATGGAGGAACTTAATTCACTAATCAGAGTGATCCAACTCATAATTGCACCAGATAATACACCGGCCATCATCATTGGTACAGTTATCTTTATAAAGGATTTTGTTTCTGTAGATCCCAAGCTAACTGCAGCTTCTTCAATACTAGGACTTATCTGTCCAATTATAGCTGTACTGGAACGAATTGTATAAGGCATCCTTCGAATACTCAACGAAATAATAATAATAATAGCTGTTCCGCTTAGCAATAATGGATTTTTGTTAAACGCATATAGGAATGAAATACCTAATACCGAACCGGGTACAATATATGGGAACATTGTCAAGGTATCCAGTATTGATGTCAGGAATGACCTCTTTCTTACAGTCAAATAAGATATCAAGACTCCAAAAATTACAACTATTATTATTGCAGCCAAGCCAAATAAATAAGTGTTGGTAATTGTACTGATATTCTTCGGCATCAAAATATTTTTATAATTTTGCAAAGTAAATTGCCCGGTATAAGAAGCACCTCTTGTTTCCAAGAAAGAAGTGGTAATTACTGTTAACTGTGGTAAAATTGCAACCAATACCACTAAATATACACAGCCGTGAGCAATAACGTTGCGAAGTCCGGTGGCTTTTTCCGGTTCCATGGGTTTTAGAGCTGACATAGAGTAGGTCAGACGATTTCCAATGTACTTCTGCAAGAAGAACATAACCAATGTAATTACAACTACAATAACGCAAAGAGCTGCTGCATAATGAGCATCGGTACTTACTTCACCCATAAACTGGCTATATAGTAATACTGGGAATGTCTTATAACCTTCACCAATAAGCATTGGCGTACCAAAGTCTGAGAAGACACGCATGAAAACTAACAGTGAACTAGCTAACAACGTGGGAGTTAATAATGGTACAATAACTCTCCATACTCTTTGAACTACTGAACATCCTAGGCTTTCTGCCGCCTCATTTAAAGAATTATCCAGGTTTTTCAAAGCACCTGAAACATACATATAAACTAATGGGAAGGATTGTAAGGAGAAAACAAGTACAATACCTGCAAATCCATAAATACCGCCTAGTTTAGCATCAAATAAAGAATTTAAAATTCTGGTAATAACACCGTTTCGTCCGAGAAGCTGTACCCATGCATATGCTCCTATAAACGGAGGTGACAAATAAGATATAACAATAAGAATATTTAAATACTTACTTCCTTTAATCTTTATGCTTCTTAACAAATAAGCCATAATTAGTCCTAAGGTAGCTGATACCAATGTGGAAGCTATCGTAACCTTAAAACTGTTAACCAGCGTACTCCAATAGAACTTCTTGGAAAAGAATTTTGTAAAATAAGCAAAGCTTATTGTGCCATCATCCATCAAAATACTTTTATACAGAATGAGACCTATTGGATACACTACAAAAATTATAAACAAAGCTAATATTGCTAATGATAATACCAGCCATATGTTCAATTTCTTTTTTGCAGTATTCATGGGCGAACCTCCCTATCTATATAACTCCTACTACCGTCTTCACTGAACACATTTATTTTTTGTACCTGTACTTTAAGATAAATTTTCTTCCCATTTGGAATTATTTCATCCAAATCTGAATCTTCTATTACTTCTATCTCTTGTCCTTCTTTTGTTTCAACAAAATAATGTGTTGTAACTCCCAAGAAAATACTGCTTTTTACTGTAACCGGAATACCTTCTTCGTTATCTTTGTTAATAATAAATTCTTCAGGACGAATTGAAACCTTAACAGGACACTTGGAACTACAGTCTTTTTTAATGTTGTTCATTTGGAAATTATATTTACCAATCTTTATTAATGCTTTACCATTTTCATTACTTTCAATAACTCCATTTATTAAATTGGAAAGTCCAATAAACGTAGAAACAAATGTATTTGACGGGCGCTGATAGATATTTTTAGGAGTATCAATCTGCTGAATTACTCCACCATTCATAACAGCAATTCGGTCGGATACTGCCAATGCTTCTTCCTGATCATGGGTTACATACACCGTCGTAATTCCCACCTGCTGCTGAATCTGTTTTATAGCATTTCTCATTTCTGTACGCAATTTTGCATCCAAATTAGAAAGAGGCTCGTCCATTAAAAGAACCTCAGGATGAATAACAATTGCTCTAGCCAAGGCAATACGCTGTTGTTGTCCACCGGACATTCTTTGTGGCATACGATCTTTTAAATGATCTATTTTAACAACTTTTAAGATTTCATCTACTCTTTTCTCAATCTCATTCTTAGGTACTTTTCTGTTTTTTAATCCAAAAGCTATATTATCCTTAACTGACATATGGGGAAAAATCGCATAGTTTTGAAATACCATACCCATATTTCTCTTATTAGTAGGAATATCATTAATTACTTTTCCATCAACTTTAATTTGCCCACCTTCAATGGAATTAAATCCAATTATCATACGAAGGAGCGTAGTCTTTCCACAACCAGATGGTCCAAGTAATGTAAAAAATTCTCCAGGTTTGATATTTAATGATAGTCCGTTTATTACAGTGTCTTTTCCAAAACGTTTTACAACATTTTCTATATTGATTGCTACGCTCATAATTAGACCTCTCCTTTTACTAAGTGTGTAAGTTTAAATATTAAGGGCCACTTTCGCCAGTCACTCGAAGTATCTTTCTAGAAGCGACGTTGCTTTAAGCGGCCCTGTTTATAATCTAATGTTTTAGATAATGAGTATTAGTCCATGGAGGATTCCAGGTGCTCGCTAAACTTGCTTGTAATCCCCAATTTATTCTCAGAAACCCATCCTTCATCATAGTTACTAAATAACTTAATTTCAGCCTGAGGAGTCATATAATCTGCCAACTTTGCATCTTTTCTAAGAGGACGAACTGTTAAATCAGAGCCTACTCTATTCTGAACACCTTCAGATAACATGAAATCTACAAATTTCTTAGCATTTTCCTGGTGTTTAGCATTCTTTATAATCTGCACAGATTCACCTGGAAAAATAGTTCCTTCTTTCGGGAACACTACCTCAACATTAGCGCCTTCTTTTACATACTTAGCAGCTGGATCTTCCCAAGTAAGTCCTACAACATATTCTCCTTCTGCTACTCCTTTATATACCTGGCTGGAGCTGTTGGACATTTTACCGTCAAGATTCTTCAAAAACTTATCTACATATTCCCATGCTTTATCAGACATTGGGTCATTGTTTTCACCCATAGCATATAACATAGCTACTAAAGACTGGAATGCTGAACTAGAGTTAACAGGATCACCAAAAGCAATTTTTCCTTTCAGTTCAGGATTTAACAAATCTTCAAAACCTTCGATTTTCATATTACCTTTTAAATCAGTATTAACAATAAATACTGGAGGATCTGAAAATGCCGGTGAAAAATATCCAGTTGTGTTCTGGAATCCCTCTAACATATTTCCGTCTTCTGAAGAAACATACTGCATGAACAAGTCTTCAGATGCAGCAAGCATAGTACGGTCTGCTGCCCATAAAACATCACCCAAAGGGTTATCTTTTTCTGACTCTACGCGCTTAAGTAATTCTCCTGTACCAGCTGTTACTAATTCAACCTTGATTCCAGTATCCTTTTCAAACTCTGAAATCACAGCTTTGTTTAATTCCTCACTTCTTGCTGTATATACTACTAATACGTTTTCTCCATTACTACTGCCTTCTTGAGTTGAAACTGCTGCAGGTTCCTTAGTTTGGTCGTTAGTATTTGTTGCGGTGTTTGAACTTCCACAGCCAACCATGGATATTGCCATTACTCCTCCTAAAACAGCAGCTAACCATCTTTTTCTAAGTTTCATAAAAGTTGTTCCTCCTTAAAATGTTTATTAGAGCGTCGTTTCTATGTATTAATATTATCGCTAAATCAAATGTATATAAATCCTACAATCAGACAAAAAGGTGTAAAATAAAAAAGAAAAATATCGTATTTTCTAAAACAATGGCGAAAACTAAAAAAACCCATCTTCGAAATTAATATTTCAAAAATGGGATTTATTATCCATCATATCTACTATTCTTTTCATAGTAATTAATAAGTATGGCTACACCACAATGTACAGCCATTCTTCTTATTGTTCAAACTTTTTCAGTAACCGCATTTTCAATTTTTCGTATTTTCCAGAATACGGGTGCTCTCGTCATCTCATACATATTTATAAACTTTGGTATACAAAGTGGCTTTTATATGCTCAAACATGTCCTCATCCACTTTGCTGCCTAAAGTCATGAGAAATAACGGAACGGCCTTCTTTCCGTGAGAGATTGGAGGCTGTATGTATGGATATTCATTAAGAAAAAAACCGTTTCGTTCATAAAATCCAATACGCCTAATTGCTATTTCTGTTTCAGGAGGTTCAACTTCCAGGCAAACATTCTTACCAATCCGTTCTACAATTTCATTTAACACATATCCTCCAACCCCGCAATTTCTATATTTAGGATTTACAGCAAAATGCTCAATAAAAGCAAATTTATCAAATTCCCAAACAGCTATAAAGGCCTTTATATCTTTAGGCTCATTGTATAAAACATAAACAGAATAGGCAGGATTATCAAGGAGTGCTTTTTGTTCATCGTAGGGCCTATATTCATCTTTAGGAAAACTCATTTCCATTAAGTCATATATAGTATCAAAATCATCAACTCTTAGTTTTTCCAACATAGTAATATATCTCCTTAGTTAAATCATAAACCTGTGCTTGTCTATGACAATTACTCTATTCTACAACATTTAATCTCAACACTCAACCCGACCACACAACCAAAAAAAATCCAAAAAAACATCTTACCTGACCACATACGAACTGACCTTGCCTCAATAAAATAGACAGCAAGAATCCCTAATTTCCTCGATTATCCTTAAAGTTTCTATGATACTTCTTGAAACTTAAATGGTGGTATATAGTTCCAGGGAGTCTTCTCTGCTTGGTATGAAAAAAGCATGCTGTTTTTTGAGTTATGGTGACTTTGACGGACACAACCTCGTGATTGTATAATAAAATCATGGAGGGCTATCAAAATGGGAAACAATAAACAAAAATGATATGATGAAGAATTTAAAGCAAGTGCTGTAAAAATGGTCCTTGAAAAAGGTAGAGCTATTAGCGAGGTATGCAGGAGTTTAGATATATCAGAGCCTGCCCTTCAGCGCTGGGTTATGTCTGCGAAGAAGCCTGAAGGTAGTTAAATCGCATTAAAAGGAGACATAAGATGAGAAAAAAATGCTCATAAATGCTATAGGATTGGCAATTATGCTTGCAGTTACTGGCTGTGGAAATATAGTAGATTCTGAAGTACCTATTAATGAGAAAATCATTTCTGATACTACAAAGGAAGAGACAGAGGAGACAACAGAGAAATATGATGAATCAGTTGAGCTTGTAAATCAATTTGTAGCTGGAGAAATTGAAGCCGGTTATTATGACTCTGATTACAATTTTAAGATTACAGATCTTAACATGAATCCAGAAGAATGGGATACATATAGTGTTGGTGATCGTCGTGATTTGGATAATGACGGTGAAAAAGAGCTTATTATGAATGGACCTTATGGCGGAATGTATTTAGATGTCAAGGATGGAAAGGTTATGGTACTAGCAGAGGGAGAAGGTGCTGCTGGTGAGATGACCTATGTTGAGTACGAAAATGCAATTTGGATTGTTCATAGTGATACATCACATGCAGGTAGAATGCTTTATAACTTCAAGAAATATAAAGGTGCAAATAACATCATTGATGAATTTGATTTAAATGCTGAGTACTACGATAAGAAAGATGACATTTATGATGAAACAAGTAGTTTCACATATCGTGATCAGAATATAACTATGGAAAAATTTGAGAATTTACGTAGCGAAATTCTTGGTATAGAATAAGATAAGAAAATCCGTATTATCAGTATTTTATAGGACTTGCCGGATATCAGGAAGAACCTCCGATTGATGCAAGTACACTAGCTCTTTTTCGAAACGACTGAAGTCAGATATCATCATGGATGCAAACGTATATATGTTAGCAACTGCGAAAGAAAAGGAGTTCGGATTAGAAAGCAAAGAACGGAATAGTAATTCCAGTTAAAGTTATTATTATGGGCAGAGTCCTTATGGATTCTGCCCTAATTTTATGTACTCTATTTTACTGTAAATAGTAACTTAAGATGTTTATTTTCATAATATTAATTCAACTTTCATTAATTTTTTCAATTAAAAAATAGGAAACCAGTAGAGAAAATAATAACTTAAACAGTATACAGTTCTCTAGTCTCAACCCTAACTTACATTTATGTTCCAAGTCATACTCGGAGGACAAAAAACAAGGTTTCCATCAATCGGTTATTATTACCGAAAGTCTGAAAACCTTTGACTTCAATCCATTTAAGGCATATTTATTTGTCTTTGTGTGACATCACTACCACACACTCCACGTGACTCGCCCACGGAAACATATCCACCGGCTGCACCTCACGGGCTTCGTACCCGTGGAGGTGCAGGTACTTCATGTCTCTTGCCAGCGTGGACGGGTTACAGCTGACATACACTATCCGCTGAGGCTGCATCTCAACAAGAGTATTGAGCAATACCTCATCACAGCCCTTTCTGGGAGGGTCCACGACTACCACATCAGCCCTGATGCCTTCAGCGTATAGCCTGGGTATTACAACCTCTGCCTCTCCTTCTATGAACTGTGTGTTGGTGATATTATTCAACAAAGCATTTTCCTTTGCATCCTCTATGGCTTCAGGTACTACTTCTACACCAATAACCTTCTTTGCCTTCTCTGACAAATACAGAGAAATAGTCCCTATACCGCAGTAAAGATCGAAAACAGTCTCGTCACCTGTCAGCTGAGCATACTCAAGTGCCTTACCATATAATATTTCCGTTTGTATGGGATTGACCTGAAAAAAAGATAAAGGCGAAATGTTAAACCTGTATTTACCTATGTAATCCGAAATATAAGCCTGTCCAAACAGGCTTATATTTCTTTTACCCAGAATGATATTGGTATTCCGGGTATTAACATTCAAAACAATGCTCCTAATATTTTCATATTTTTCTGTCAGTACCCTTATCAGCTTGTCTGAACTGGGAAGTTTTTGCCCGTTAATCACCAACACCACCATAATTTCACCGGTTGTGAAGCCTTTTCTGACCATAACATGTCGTAGCAAGCCCTTTCCGGTCTTTTCATCATAAATACTGATGTTATTCAGTATGCAAAAAACCCTGACCAGCCCCCTAATTACATTGCTTTCCTCGGGTTGAATATCACAATGGTTACTGTCAATGATGTTATGAGATCTGCTTTCGTAAAAGCCTATTTTTATCTGATTGTCCTGCATACTGACGGGATATTGCACCTTATTCCTATACTTGAAAGGAGTTGGCATACCGATAGTATCAAGCACTCGGACATTTTCCAGTCCACCTATCCTCTTTATATTTTGAACAACAGTATCCTTCTTAAAATCCAGCTGAGCTTGATAATTCATATGTTGAACCGAGCAGCC
>JAEYNI010000351.1 GCA_023412635.1 Bacillota bacterium | reverse complement strand
TCTATTGACTCTGTCGTTGGGGAAGCATTTATACTTAATGCATATTAGCGACGAGGAGGATTACCATGAACGAACTAATAAAAATCAGAGATATGTCATCAAAGTATAACATATCTGCCCGCACGTTACGTTATTATGAGGATATGGGGTTAATAACCAGCATCAGAAGCGACGATTACGCATACAGGACGTATGATGAAATTGCTGTTAAAAGATTGGAACAAATCCTAATATTACGTAAGCTGAACATCAGCATAAAGGATATTCAACGAATATTCAACACTTCTGGTTCCGAAGCTGTTTTGGAAGTGTTGGGCAAGAAAGTAGATGATATTGATGGTGAAGTTGCCCTTCTTCATGAATTGAAAGAGATAGTTTTGGAGTTTATCCACCAGATAGAACAAGCTGATTTTAGTAATCATTCTGATGTGAAGAAGCTATACCAAAAGGCGAAGGCAATTGAAGTGCAGCTGACCAATGTTTCTTATGGCGGTAACCCATCCAATAGTAATCGGTTAATAGAAGTTACCGAAAAGTTGAAAAAAGCCCCTGAGGTAAGAATTATTCAGATTAACCCATTCAGGGCATTTTCGTCCGGCCTGGACACCATAGACAATGTTATGGGTACTTTTCAGCAATGGCAGGAAGAACACAACCATTTAGTCAGAAAGCTAATGTACGGTGCACCTGATTTCCTCTGGTTCGAGGAAGATATGAGGGCAGTTTGGATTTGGGCTGTAGAAGACCGGGTAACGGAAGCCGATGTAAAGCCATATGAATTAGTTGAGTTCAAAGGTGGTTTGTATGCTGCAGCTATGTCTGTGGACGGAGATGACGACATAAACGGAAGAGTTTATGAAGGTATTAAAAAATGGCTTGAAACCAGCGGATTTGAGCTTGACGAGGGACCTGAACGTCGGACACTCTGTCATATCGTGAATCCAACCAAAGAGATTAGGGCCGCGCTTGGATACAATCAGCTTGACATTTATGTACCAATTAAGATACACAGCAAATAAGAAGAACTTAAAAAAACGAATAGGATTCAGTACTGCATTATTCATAAAAGATAGCGCAGTACTTTTTTTGAGCCTATAGTAGGAATTTTAAGATTTTCCACGTAGCTCACTTTTTATATAGGAAAACTCATATTTTGCATCCTTTACTACACACTTTAAGGCGATACCAACAATAAAGGTAAACAAAGCTAATACTATACATATTGTAAAATAGATGCCAGAGCTAATGAAGTTTCCGTTGCTGAATACAAAAATCTCATCCCAAACATTACCTCTGACAAATATAACAGCTGATATAACAAATAAGATAACACTGCAACATAGCAGTATAGTAGCAAATTTATTATTTCTGGAGACAATTGCATGATAAGTGTCTATGGAGAAGAATGTGAAAAATTATCAGTGCCTAACCTTTATGAATAATGATGATCCAATCTGAACACAATTGAATAAAAAACGTTACAAGTAAAGGAGATGCCGGTCTTTGAAAACTATTTATGCAGTGGGGGGGAACTTGACATAGAAATATTCCATATGTAGTATTATTTGTAATGAATCGCATTTTAGACGGTATTGTTTACACATTTGAACTGCTGATTATTTTTATACTTTCTAATATGACATACTGTTGTTAGGTTATAAATAGTAATATAAAGAAGAAAGGAATTGATAAATATACCGGAAGTTAAGTCAATCAAGAAAACAATGTTTAAAAAAGGTATCCCAGCAGAGATAATGGCTCAGATTGATTTCTCTGAACTACAGGGGAACCAACTGAAGGAAGTTTTAGCGCTAATCGAGCAAATTGATAATCTGCTTACACATGAGGACTGCCTTTCTATTATGGAAGAGCAGGGCTGTTATAAGACCGGAGAGGCTCATGAAATGAATCTTTTATTCGGGCGTTCTCATGCGGGTAAATCGATTGAAGAAAGAATCTCGCTACTTGACGATAAAACAGTACATCCTAATGTGCCATGCCATGTTAATGATGACGGTACATTGTCAGTCTTCTGGGAAATAGGTCAGAAAGGCAATTACCAATGTGTGTGTTCTTGCTATACACAACTGAAAAAAGAACAACCGAACATGGGTAACATATCAAAAACATATTGTGGCTGCTGCGGCGGTCACATACGTCATCACTATCAAAACATTCTGGGCGTCAAGCTAAGGTTAAAAGAAATCGTTTCTTCGCCGATAATTTCAAATGGCGAGAAGCGATGCGAGTTTCTTTTTGAAATATTAAGTTCCCAATAAAATCAGTCAATAGCGAACTAAATTCTATAATTATTCTTTAAACTAGGTAAAATTGAACTAAGCAGCGTAAGCCCA
The DNA here is from genome assembly GCA_023412635.1 of Bacillota bacterium. Taxonomy (GTDB): domain Bacteria; phylum Bacillota; class Clostridia; order Acetivibrionales; family DSM-1351; genus Ruminiclostridium. Next base: position 1,373 of record JAEYNI010000351.1, on the reverse strand, counting down.
AAAAAAATAGCTCCAAAATAGTATTTTGCTATAAAAGAAGCAATAATTAAAACTGTACTGCAGATAATACCAGCAAGTTGTAATTTAGATATTGTCTTTCTTTTCATATAAGCCTCCTAAAATTTTCATAATGTATTTTATGATATGAGAAAATTTGAAGATTTTTGAACTTATAAATCTAGCTAATATCGATAAAAGTATTCCAATTACAAAAAAATATATTATTCCAACTATAGTTCCCAATGCCATATAGATACTCCTTTCAATTCTTATCAAATTAATTATAGGTAAAAATGGTAAAGAAAGCAATTCGAAAACTGAATTTTGTATGGACGCAGTATGAATAGATAGTGACTGAAATACATGCTCTTTGAAAACTGAATAGGGCGGTAAGGATTGAAACTTGACATTATTAATCTTCCAGATGTAGTATTATTTGTAATCAATTACTTTTAATTCAGTATTGTTTAAAAGTATGAACTAATATAGATTTATTTTTGTGGGGTGAAAATATGGAGAAAAACCATTTTGTATCAGTTGCAGGTATCACAACAAATGAAAAGAACGAAGTATTATTAATTAAGCATCCTCAACGTGGTTGGGAATTTCCTGGAGGCATGGTAGAGCCAGGTGAAACGTTGCAGGAAGCACTAAAAAGAGAAATTTTTGAGGAAACTGGAATAAACATTGAAATAACTGGTTTCATAGGGATATGTAAAAATATTCAATTAGATAGTGTCGGAATTGATTTTTGTTGTAAATATATTTCAGGAAAACCGACACCGAGCAATGAAAGTTTAGAAGTCGATTGGTTTCCTATAGATAAAGTTGTTGGAATGATGGAAAATCCTTTGTATGAAAAGCGTATGCAAAATATGGTTTCTCATAGCCCAAATATGTATTGCTTCGCATTTACAAAGAGACCGTTTGAGTTTGTTGTAGATGAAGAATTTAAAGTAGGATTATGAGTATAATCTGTAGAACACATTTTTTATATATCAAGAATTATTCTACTACCGCACATTCAGAAACTGAATTGCGGTTTTTTCATGTCTGTATTTCAGTCGCAAAATGAATAGCAGAGTATCTGATGTTTGGCGTAATAATTAACACAAGTACACTTGAGGCACTTGTGTTAATTATTCGATAAGTCCGCCAAATTTCAGATACCCTGCAGAGAACGAAGCCGCGGATGTAGAAGTAGATACTATGGGGTTTCATTCTTTTGACTTTTACTGCTTTTCTGATTTTTATAGAGATTTTATTAAATTTTCAAGATAGGTGAACAATTTTTATTGAACTTTTCATTATTTTTTGATATATTGAAACATAATTTCCCCCTCCCCGCAGCAGGCTTTTTAGATTCTATGCAG